>MWOU01000122.1 GCA_002025975.1 Prochlorococcus sp. HOT208_60m_813B04 | reverse complement strand
TGGAGGATTACAGGACTATCAGTTTCATATGCTGCTTCCATGATTGCTTGAACTTGTTCAAGGTTATTAACATTGAAAGCTGGAATACCGTAACCATTCTCAGCAGCGTGATCTAAAAGTAGTCTTAGTGGAACGAGGGCCATAATTAAAATAAGTTAAATGCTATATAAAGCATATGTTTCCGAGAGTTTAGTATAAAGAGGTATCAAATGTCACGTCATTAGATATACAAAATACTAAATTAAAGAAACTTATTTTATGACCCAGAGTACATTTTTAGGATTTTTTAGTTAATAAGTGTAGCCTGCCACAAACAATTGTTCATCAGATGAAGGTTGAGATCCTGCTACATAGGCACCTTTTGAAGCTTCGGAGTTTGCTTGAGCTCTTGCTATTAATGCTTTTTGACCTCCTTCAACGTCGCTTCCTTTCCAGGCCTTTAAGCATGAGTGCTGTAATGCTCTTCCATAGGAGAATGAAACATTCCATAAAGCTTTCCTGTAAAGAGTGTTCATATTATTTAGATAAACAGAAGCAGCTTCTTCGCTTAACCCTCCTGATAAGAAAACTATTCCAGGAACAGATGCAGGAACGCATCTTTCCATAGTTCTAATTGTCATTTCAGCAACCTTCATAGGATCAGCCTTTGTTGGACAATCTGCTCCATTAACAGTCATAGAAGGTTTTAATAGAGTGCCTTCTAGAAAAACTCCATTTGCTTGGCAGGCACTATAAACCTGCTTTATTACCTCTTCTTGAACTTCAGCAGTTTTTTCAATAGTATGGTCGCCGTCCATTAAGATTTCAGGTTCAATAATTGGTACCAACCCAGATTCTTGAACTGATCTTGCATACCTTGCTAATCCCCAAGCATTCTCTTGAATTGATAGTTTTGAAGGACAACCATCATTTGTAATTTGCAGAACTGCTCTCCACTTTGCAAATCTGGCACCTTGTTCATAATATTTTGCGGCTCTTTCAACTAACCCATCTAGGCCAGAGCAAAAAGTTTCTACATCTCCTCCTCCTGGAAGTGGATTTAGGCCCTTATCGACCTTTATACCTGGAATAATACCTAAATCATTTAGTTTCTTAACCATTGACTCGCCATCTTGGTGATTCTGATAAAGAGTTTCTTCGAAGAGGATTGCTCCACTTATATATTTGCCAAGACCTTCTGTAGTAAAAAGCATTCCTCTATATGCCTTCCTATTGTCTTCAGTATTCTCAACGCCAATTCCAGCGAGTCTTTTTCCTACTGTTTTAGTGGATTCATCTACCGCTAATATTCCTTTTCCTTTAGAAGCTAGTAATTGAGCATTTTCTTTAAGCTCATTTTTGTAATAATTTAAAGCCATTCTTTAATAATTCAGTTCAATTGATTTTTCCAGAATATGAAAAAAAAATAAAATCAATCCAATACTTTATCGGGTGATAATTGCTACTTATAAATGTATAGCCTTAAATTTTGATACTTAATCCACTTTTGGAAGATTCTCTTATGGCTTCGCAAACTTTATGACTAGCAAGTCCCTCAAATAAGCCTGGGATTACAGGTGTTCCATTCATTATACTCTGGGCCCATAAATTTTGAATTCTCAAAACTGGAGCTATTCTCCCATCAGTCCATGTTTTTTCAAAATTAAAACTTGAATCTGCAGTTAGATTTTGTATTTTATTTTCGTTGTTAGAATATTTTAAATTAAAACCATGTACATAATCTTTTTGGTTTTCGCTTTTAAGAATTAGTGAACCTTCGCTTCCATATATTTCTAAACTAAATCCTCTACCATTTTTAGAAATTGATGATAAAGATACCTGACATGGAATAAGATTCGAGCTGTAGTTTGATATTTCTATATTGGCTAAACATACATCTTCACTCGTAACATCATTTAAATCAGATGAATTAGGTAAAGGTCTTTTTTTTATTGATGTTTGCTAACCTTGCCAGACACGTTTATTGCTTCTCCAAAAAACCAATTCAACATATCGAATGCATGAGTACCTAAAGCGCCAATAACTCCTCCACCTTTTTCCTCCAATGAATACCAATTCCAGGATCTTTTGGGGTCGGATCTACTGCCCATTAACCAATCTAATTTGACTAAATATATATCTCCTAGGATATTTTCATCAATAAGTTTTTTTGTCTGAAGGAAAAGAGGTACTGCTCTATATTCAAAATCAACACATACGCTTAAATTATTAATTAAAGATATTCTCTGAAGCTCTTCAATTTCTGAGGTGGATATTGAAACGGGTTTTTCTAGGAGCAAATTTTTATTATTCTCTAGAGCTTGTTTTGCTAACTTAAATCTTGATTCAGGAGGAGTGGCAATAATAATTCCATCAATTTTTGGAGATTTAACTAAGTCTTCCCAATTATGAAAAAAATCTAAGCCCGTTTCTTTTTCTATTATCGATTTTTGCTTTTTCTCGTAATGATAAATTGCTACAGGAGTTAAGTGATCAGACTCTTTTAATGCCTCTAAATGAACTTTTTTCCCAAATCCTAGTCCAGCGATTGCTATTTTTAATTTTTTATTTTTAGTATTCATTCTTATTCATTAATAAACTCTGAACAGCTATTTTCAATAACAACATCTATAAGTTCATCATTATTAGAAGTTTGCCATTTTGAATTGAATTGTGGAATTCCATTTATTGATGTATCTTTGAACTTTTTTTCATTGCAATTAATTCTCATTACATAAAGTGATAACTCTCCATCATCATCAGAATTAGTTGGATTCTTAAAGAACTTTGTTAATACACTTATTTCGCCATTTGAAAGCGACTTAATACTCCCTTTATCAAGCCATTCTTTCCCATCATTATTCTCTTTTAGTAGGACCCAGTCAACATTTCCTATCGCATATGAATAGGAGGCAAAGTTAAAAATAAAGAGTAGAAGACTTAAAGAAAAATAAAATAAATTAGAAATTATTCTCATTTTATATATTTGCTTCTGCAAGTTCTTTTACACCATGAATTTTCAAAATTTTAGTCAGAGTATCCTTGAGATCTTTCCTTTTTACTATTACATCAACAAAACCATGCTCAAGCAGATATTCAGCTGTTTGAAAATTATCGGGTAATTTTTCTCTTAATGTTTGTTCTATAACCCTTCTCCCAGCAAATCCAATAAGTGCTTTAGGTTCCGCCAAAATTAAATCACCTAACATCGCAAAGCTGGCTGTTACCCCTCCAGTAGTTGGATGAGTTAACAAGGGCATATATAGGAGATTTTTCTCTTTATGTTTTTTTAGTGCTCCAGATATTTTTGCCATTTGCATGAGACTTAACATACCTTCTTGCATCCTTGCTCCTCCTGATGCGCAAACAATAAGAATTGGAAAATTTTCCAAAGTTGCTCTTTCAATTATCCTTGTAATTTTTTCACCAACTACTGAACCCATGGATCCTCCCATAAATCTAAAATCCATAACAGCTAATGCTAAAGGCATTGAATTCACAGAACAGATACCTGTTACGACTCCATCTCTTAAACCTGTACCTGCTTGACTTTCTTTAATTCGATCAGCATACGCTCTTCTATCTTTAAAACCCAAAGGATCTGTAGGACTTAGTGAACTATCAAATTCTTTGAATGAATTTTTATCAGCAATTATATTTATCCTTTCATCGCTATTAATCCTATTGTGGTGTCCACAATTACTACAAACATTGAAATTTGAAATTAGGTCTTTTCTATAGGCTACTTGCGAACACTCTGAACATTTAACCCACAAACCATCTCCTTCGTCAGTATCTTGGGAAACTTTCCCAACAAATTGATCTTTACGCCTTGCGGCAAACCAGTCGATTAATGACACAACTTTTCCTGTTTTTTCTATTTAAATCTAAGTAAGGTACTTTTATCAAGAAAGATATATAAAAATTTGAGATCCTCTAGATTAAAAACTTCTCAAAGTTAAAAAATAATGATCTGAGTTGATAATCGAAAATTAATTATTATTTATTTTTCTCCTCAATCATTTTATGAATTATTGGAGTGAGAATTAGTTCCATTGCGAATCCCATTTTTCCACCATTTACAACGATACTTGTTGGACTTGACATGAATGAATCGTTAATCATGCCAAGCAAGTATTGAAAATCAATACCCCATTTCTCTCTTGCCCCTTTTCTGAAATGTATGATCACAAAGCTCTCATCAGGAGTTGGGATATTTCTGCATATGAAAGGATTTGAAGTGTCAATTGTGGGTATTCTTTGGAAATTAATATCAGTTTTGCTGAATTGTGGGCAGATGTGATTTATATAATCAGGCATTCTTCTCAATATCGTATCCACAATGGTTTCCGCTGAGTAACCTCTTTCTGCGTTATCTCTATGGATTTTTTGAATCCACTCTAAATTTGTTATCGGAACAACGCCAACAAGTAAATCAGCATAGGATGCCACATTGTATCCATCACCTTCTACCCCGCCATGCAAACCTTCATAAAAAAGTACGTCTGTCCCCTCAGGAATATCTTCCCATGGAGTAAATTGCCCAGGTTCTAGGGATGTCCCAAGTCTTGTATTATGTTCTTCTGCTTCTTCAAGACTATGTAGATAATATCTTTTTTTTCCTCCTCCAGTTTCGCCATAGATTTTAAAAAGTTCTTCTAATTTGTCAAAAAGATTAGCCTCGGGACCAAAATGAGAGAAATTTTCACCTTTTGAAAGAGCGTCTGCCATCGCTTTTTTCATAGGCATTCTTTCAAATCTGTGGTAACTATCACCTTCTACAACTGCGGGAACAATATCTTCTCTGGCAAAAATATGCTCAAAAGCTCTTTTTACTGTACTTGTTCCTGCTCCTGAAGATCCTGTTACAGCGACTACTGGATGACGTTTTGACATTTTTTAAAAACAATATCTAATGATTCTGACAGGTCATATGCCAACTTTATGTTTTACTTAAAAATATTTTTTTATTTATTAATTTTTTTTTAAATTTCATCCATTATTTTATCTCCGATTTCACTGCAAGATAATACTTCGGAAGACCCATCAGCTAAATCGGCTGTTCTAAATCCTTTTGATAAAACTTTATCAATGGCAGTTTCTAAATTTTCTGCAGCTTCTTCTTCATTTAATCCAATTTTTAACATCATGGAAGCAGATAAAAGCATTGCAATAGGATTCGCTATGTTTTTACCTGCTATATCAGGAGCCGAACCGTGAACCGGTTCAAAAACTCCTGGACCATCATTGTTTAGAGAAGCAGAAGGAAGCATACCAATAGAACCAGTTAACATTGCGGCTAAGTCGCTTAAAATATCTCCAAATAAATTACTTGTTAAAATTACATCAAATTGACCAGGATCTCTAACTAATTGCATTGCTGCATTATCAACGTACATATTGCTTAGAGATATATTTTTATCTTTTGAGGTGATATTTAAAACTGTATCTCTCCACAATTGACTAACCTCAAGAACGTTTGATTTATCAACAGAACATATTTTTTTATTTCTTTGGTTAGCAATTTTTATTGCTATTTCTGTTATTCTCTCTATCTCGGCCGAATCATAAACCATCGTATTGAAAGCTTTTGGGATTTTTGTATCTGTTATATGTCCTCTTGGTTTTCCAAAATAAATTCCCCCTATTAATTCTCTTACAACAATAAGATCTACATGCTCAACGATTTCTTTTTTTAATGTACTTGCATCTAGTAGAGATTTTCTTATTTTGACAGGCCTGATATTTGCGAAGAGGTTTAGGGCGGATCTTAACTTTAGTAATCCACTTTCTGGCCTTAATTCTCTTGCAAGAGAGTCATATTTAATATCTCCTACACATGCTAAAAGTACAGCATCACTTTTTTTGCATTGATCAAGTGTCTTATCTGGAGCAGGACTCCCATATTTTTCATAAGCTATCCCTCCAAATAATTCTTCAATAATCTCAATATCGAAATTATGATTTTTTGAAAGCTTTTTTAAAACTTTTTTTGAAACTTCTGAAATCTCTGGTCCAATTCCGTCTCCTGACAATAAAACAATTTTATATTTCTTCATTTAAATTTTTGTTTAATAGAACAATAAATTATTGCTTGTCTAATTGTCTAAGTTTTTTTGCTAATTCTGGTAATTTTTTAAAAATACTTGAACTCCTTAGCCATGATTTATTTTCCATCGCGGGGAAACCACTAATTACCTTGCCATCTTCTATGTCACAATGGATTCCGCATTTTGAACTCGCAATAACATTATTACCAACTTTTACTCTATTATTGACTCCTACTTGCCCTGCCAAAATAACACCATCTCCAATATTTGCTCCTCCAGCGATACCAACTTGAGCTGCAAATGCACAATTCTTTCCAATTTTTACGCCATGACCTATTTGTATTAAATTATCCAACTTTGTTCCCTCATCAATAAAAGTAAATCCAACTGCGGGTCTATCAATACAACAATTAGTTCCAATTTCTACAAAACTCATTATTTTTACACCACCTTTTTGCGGCATCTTTACCCATTTGCCATTTTCAGGAATAAAGCCAAATCCCTCTGATCCAATAACAGAATTTGAATTAATTACACAATTATTTTTTAGAGTGGTATTTTCGTAAATAACACAATTTGGATGAATTATATTATTATTTCCTATTCGAACATTACCTAAAATTGATGATCCAGGAAGAATATGATTATTGTCTCCAATTACAGTATTCTCTCCAATATAGACATTAGGTCCAATATGGCAATCTGCTCCAATTATTGCTGTTTTATCTATAACTGCGGAAGCGTGAATTCCTGGTTTGAAATTGATAGTTTTATATAAACAATCCAATACTTCTGCAAATGCAATTCTTGGGTTTTTAACGATTATGTTTGATATATTGTGTTTCTTTAGGGCATTAACGATTTCATCGTTATTAGTAGTTATTATTGCTGATGCTTTAGTTTGATCTAATTTTTCTTTAAGGATATTATTTTCTTCTAAAAAAGATATTTGATTTTTAACAGCAGCATCTAATGAGGCAGCATCATCTATATATAAATCTTCAGAAATATTGGCACTAATAAAATTTGAATTTCCTTTTTTTATTAGATCAACTAAATCACTTAAAAGCATTTTTCAGTTTTAATTTTTTCTAAGAGAGAGCAAGAACATCTCTATGTACGACAATTATCGAGGAGTTTTTATTTTCTTTATTATTTAAGATACTTCTTAATTTGTCGCTACTTATTGATACTAAACCTTTTGCAACCTCTTTATCATTTGTATTTACGATTTTAACTGCCTGATTAATCGTAAAGTTTCCTTCTACATTTTTAACACCAACCGCTAAAAGTGAGGCGCCTTTTTTTTTAATTGCAAAAGAAGCGCCATCATCTAAAGTAATTTTCCCTACTGTTTGAATTGCATGTGAAAGCCAACTTTTTTTGTTTCCTATAGGTTTTTCAACTGGATAAAATAAAGTCCCAATTTTATTATCATTAAAAATTTCAATTAAGTTTTTTTTATTAGTTCCATCAACTAGTTGGACTTCGACTCCTCCTTTTGTTGCTATTTCTGCAGAAATTAATTTTGTAGAAATTCCTCCTGTTCCCCATTCATTATTTGAGTTTTGAATATTTATATCTTTAATTTCCTCTAATTCACTATTATGAACTTCTTTAATAGGTTCCGCATCTTTATTATTACGTGGATCTTTTGAGTATAGATTTTCAATATCGGTTAATAAAATAAGCTTGTTAGCATTTATAGCCAAGGAAACTAAAGCAGAGAGGGTATCATTATCTCCATATTTAAGCTCTTCGTTTGCTACGGTATCATTCTCATTTACTATTGGAATAACATTTAAATCGATTAATTTTTTTAAAGTTTTAGAAGCGTTATTAAAGGATTCTCGTGAATTGAAATCAGCTTTAGTTATTAAAATTTGAGCAATATTATGACCTAATTTATTAAAT
This sequence comes from Prochlorococcus sp. HOT208_60m_813B04, assembly GCA_002025975.1. GTDB lineage: Bacteria > Cyanobacteriota > Cyanobacteriia > PCC-6307 > Cyanobiaceae > Prochlorococcus_A. The sequence goes on along the minus strand of MWOU01000122.1, from coordinate 12,158 downwards.
ACTTTATCGTATAAAGACATTAAATTAACTTGACCTACTGCAGCAGTAGCTTGAAGGGTACTTAAATCATTTGGTCTCTTTTTAATGTTTAATTTTTGGCAACCTAATCCAACGGCTCCACTAGTTACTAGAATTAATTTGTTTCCTTTTGAAAGAAAACTTGTAAAGGATCTAGAAAGGTTTTCAATAACTTCTTCTGTAGATGTTTCCTCTGTTCCTCTTAATATACTAGTACCAATTTTTATAACCCAAGTTTTCATTTTATAAAATGAGAAATTAATTTTTCTATTATCAAAGTTAAATTAAACTTTATAGGCAAGCCATCTCTATTTAATCGCTTAACTAATATTGTTTTTATATCGCATCTATTCCCAACAATAATATCTGTAAAAATTCTGTCGCCAATAATGGCTATATTTTTTGGCGCTCTGCCAATTTCTTTGATAGCAGACAAAGTTACTTTTTTTCTTGGTTTTGATGCATTGTATTTATACCTTAAATTTAATTCTTTCGCTATTTTTGCGATTCTTTTTTTTGATGGATTATTACTTATTAGATATAAAATGAAAAGTTTTTTAGATTCTATGATCCAATTTTTTACAGCTTTTGGGATCATATTAGATTTTCTATTTACTAGAGTCCCATCCACATCTAGCAATAAAGAATTAATTCCTTTTTTTTGCAATTCAGATTGAGAAATATTATATATTGGTAAGTTTGAATCCCAATTAACTTTTAGGATAGATCTCATTGATTTTAAGAACTACTTTTTTCAAGCTCAGTTTCAATTAAAGGTTGAATTCTATCGAACTCATCATCTTCAACTAATAAGACACCTTTGTCTTTTAATTTACCCACAATAAAAAAAGGATCTAGTGGTATATATAAACCATATTCTTGATCAAAAAGATTAAAGTTAACAAGCAATTCATAACTCTCACTATCATCATCAACGTAATCTTCTTCTAATTCATCGTAAATTGGTTCTTCAAGTTCTCCTGATACTGTTAATGTAACTGCTGATCTGATAAGTCTTAAATCATGTTCTTGAAGAACTGCCTCAGCATTTTTTAGTATTTGTTCATTTTTATCTATTTTCTCAATAAGTTCAGGTTCATCTTTTTCATTTATCTTAAAAAGACTTACTGGAGTATCTACTGGCGTTAATAAAGCATATTCTTGGCCTTCAACACTTACTAATTGTTCAAGATAACAAAATAGCTCGTTTCCATTTGCGTCATTTAATAAAAGAGTCTGTGCATCATAAATATCATTTGAATTGGCTTCTTTCATTTAAAAATTATCTATCCTTTTTAATACTAATATTTTATCTGACGTTTACCAGCTATTTCTTCTAATTCAGGACCTTCTTCGATCCATTGTTCAAGTATTATTTTTGCTGAAAAACTATCAATCAATCCAGATTTATCTTTTTTTATTCCAAATCTTTCTGAAGATTCCCAAGTTGAACTATGTTCGTTGACGTAAGAAAATGGAAGCTTTAATTCATTTGAAAGTAATTGACCGTAATTTTTACAGTCAATAGCTTGAGTGGTCATTTGACCCTCCTCATCTAGCGGAATACCTACAATAAAACCAGTCAAGTAAAATTCGTTTATATAATTTCTGATGATTTGAATCTCTTGATTATTTTTAAACCGTTTTACTGCTGGAAGTATATTTGATGTTATGCAGAGGGGATCACAATAAGCTAATCCTATTCGTTTGATACCTATATCCAAACTCAAAATTGACTTGGGTTTGGGTTTGCAAAATTTCACTTTGTTTTTAATGGAAAAGGAGATGGATATGGATTACCTTGTGGATTTAATTTTTCAAAGATTGATTCCAAAGATTGATTTATTATATTTACTTGTTTGGCTTCATTCTTAACTATTGTGTTCCTAATAAGAATTATTTCTTGATTTTTTTCTTTGAGATCACATTCTTCGAGAAAAAGATTTAATTGAGAATTTTCTTTATAGGTTTTTAAATATGAAACAGGTGATTTTTCAAAAAATCTTTTTATAAACTCTTTTAAAATAGTATCGAATCTCTTATCCCAATATTTACTTATAGTTAAAGTATAAATTTCTTCATTTTGATAATTAATATCTTTTAAAATTGTACATAAAACTGAATTTTCATATATTAAGGCACCACTCTTAGGGTTATTTCTTTTAAGAATGTCTTCTTGATCAAAATCTAAAATATTTCTTATTAAGGGAGATTGATTTGATCTTATGAAATTCACTATTTTTAATATATTTTGTTTATTAATGTTTTGGAATTCATTAATTAATTCATAGGCATTGGCATTTTGTTTCATAGATTTATTTAGATCAGAACCATCCCAAAGGATTATCTCTCCTAACGGCTGAAAGCCTAATTCTCTTGATGTTGATATGAGGTCAACATTATTTATATAAGCGTTAATTATCCAACTTGAAGTTTTGATGTCTTTTATTGAGATAGATTTTTTTATCAATCCTAAAGTTAATTGTTTATCTGTTAAGGAACACTCGTTGTTAATCAACTTAGGCTTAGATATTTTTAAGCAAGTCTCTTTTTTGTTTAAAGGAAAAATATTCAAATAACCAATAATCTCGTTTCCATGTATAGCAATTATGCATTTATTTTTATTTTTCTTAAGATTATTTAAAAAAATTTTTAAGTCATCAAAGGTATTTATAATTGCCATCTTTAAAAACCAATTATTCAATTCCTTATTTTTAATATCTATTAAAAAGTTAATGTGCCTTATATGGAGTTCTTCAAAAGTTACTTCAATTCCTTTTTTAGATTGAAAAGAATAAGAGGTATCTTTTTTCATTTACTTTATTTCTCTTACTAATACTATAGGGGTTTTTTCATCTCCATTGCCAGCTGGATTAGATATTAGGTTTCTTTTGAGTATTTTATTTACTTTTTTATTTGAACTAGCTAAGACTTTCACACCTCCAAGATCATTAACATCAACAACAGCAACATCTATATTTAGGTATTTCGAGACCTCCTTACAAAATAAATCAGCATTGAGAGGACCCATAACTATACTCTTGTCATAAGGCGTAACTGTACCGCTTATATCATCGATAAGAGATGATTCTGAACCAGTTAACCTATAAAACATACCTTTAATACCAAATAATTTGAAGAGAAATCCAACAAATAGTGCAAAGGTTATTCTTGTGACTCCGATTCTATTTATTAATAATTGCATGCCGCAAGCTGTTGCGAGACTGCTTGTAGGGTGGAAAAAATAACATAAGGCTTGCGAAAATAAACTATATTCTAAATTCTTAGGGGAAATATATCTATTTTGCATAATCGCTAGCGGACTCTCACCTATTGTTAAAATATCATTTTCTTCTACAATTCCTTTGCAGTATTCAATCACAGTATTTACTGGGTTATCAAAGCAACCAAGTAAATCAGTTTTAATAGCAAAAGCTTTATATTTATTATTTAAAGGAATTTCAAAAACTTCTTTCGGCCTTTGTTTTTGACCATCTAAATTAATTAAAAAACAATCCTTATTATTTGAAATACCAAAATGTCCATAGTTCTCCCACAATACTTTTAACCATAGATATTTTATTTTTTTTCTAAAATTATTATTGCTAAATTTATATATGATTCTTACAAATAATTCTGAATTCGACTTGATAATTTTTGTTGGCCAGTAATTATTTAAATTCTTAATTTTATTATTTTCATAAATATAGATATCTTCTTGATAATTAAAATTTTGGCAATATTCGTTACCTTTATTTTTAAAAAAATCTAATTCAAAATTTATATTAGATACCATCGTCTCTTTGGTTTTACTTTTATTAGTTATTTTTAAATCAATAATTAATTCGTTGAAACCATCCTTTTTTTTGATTTTATAATTTATAGGTACAAGATTTAACTTTGATTTAGGTGAGTTTTTAATATATAAATCTGAAAGAATTAAAATAATTAAAAGAACTAAGAGGATATTTATTAATATCATTATTTAATTTTTGTTTTTATCTTTTTTTTCAGAAATGATACTGTTGTATTCATTAAAACTTTCTACAGAAAATGTCGTATCTTCTATATTAATTCCTTTTAGTTCTCCTATAACTTTGTTTAATTCATCGATATTAACCATTCCATTTTGATCATATTTAACTTCACCATCACTATTTAAAATAATGGTTTGTGGAATTAATCCGTTCCAATAATAATTAGGTTCATTTCTAAGATCAGACTTTTCTTTATCCTGTAATTCATCAGTAGTTAGAGCAATGATATCTATATTATTTCTCCATATCAAATCTAAACCAGATATTATCGGAGCCATAGCCTTACTATCTGAGCTATCATCAAGATAAAAAAATAAAACTGCGACTCTTTTATTTTTTAATGATTCTTGAAGAGTTGTCTGGGGAGGAACTATGGCCCCATTTCCTGCGTATATAGGAAAGATGTTGCCATCGTAACTATCAGAATCTCTAGAGGCATTTGCTTTATATGGACTTAAGAAAATTAATGCTATTAGGATCCATTGAATTATTTTCATTAAAGTTTGAAAACTTACTTTGAACTTGATCTTCCTAATCCTTGAAGGATACCTTTCCCCACTAAACCGATAGCTTTGCCAACGACCTTTGTAAGGAAAGTTACGAAAAGATTACCGATATACTTTACAGCAACTTCTAACTGCGGTGCTACGGCATCTCTTATCTCAACTAACAATGTAACTTGTTTTTGTAGCCATTCTAGATTCTCTAATTCTTTTTCCCTATTTTCATTTTTAAAGTAACGGGTAAATTTTTTATCGATAATATCAATATATTCTCGTTTACTCTCATATAAGTAGATAGGCATATAAATGTTGTCGTGCCAACGATTGTAGTTATTAATATTATTTCTAAATCTTTCAAAACTTCTTGTCGATTGTAATTCGGGATTTATAAGTACAGTTCTTAATTCAGGCCAATAAGAACAAATATTAAAGATTTCAGAAGCTAATAAATTACAGTTCCTTATTGTCCAATTTGAAATTATATTTTCAAGGATCAAAAACGATTCTGTTTCATATAGAGGGAGTAATTTCCCATCGTAGTCAAGAGCTTCATTTTTAATAATTGGTTCAATAAACATTATTGATTCATGTGATTCTCTATCTATCTCTTCGCAACTTACTTCACTATAAATAAAATCATTTATTGAAATTGATTCGCCTCCTTTTTTTAATCGAAAATAGCTGTCTGTGATATTTGAAATTGTATTAACTTTAAGTTCTTTTATAAGAGAATTTAAATCATCTTTAAAATCTTTCTCCTTATAGTTTTCCTTAATATTTTTTACTAAATTATCTAACTCATCTAACATTTTGCAAATTAGTCGTGAAATAAATTCTTTCTTTATCCCAGAAAGAATTATTGATGAATTATTAAATTCAACCTGTAAGTTAGTTGAGCTATACCTTTCTTTTAGTCTATCTAAAATTAAATTCCATATTTCTGAAGTGTTTTTATCTTTAATGAATACAGTATTCTTATTTTCAAGATTAATTTTATTTTCAGTGTAAACTGCCTCTGTATAAAGTTCTAGTGAATTACCCCATAAGAAAATTAGAAAAGATTTCGCAGTAATAAGTTCTCTTAATCTTCCTTTTAAAATGAATTTATAAAATTCTGGTGTTGAATCAGAGTTGACATATTTGAATATATAATTAATTTCAGAATCTATTTGTTTAAGACCTGAAGTTAGAATTTTTTGACTAAAAGAGAGAGGCTTATTTTTGTTTAATTGAACTTGGGAATTATTTTCAATATCAAATACCCTTCCTCCATTAAAAATGGTATCAATAGATTCAAGAACTTTTTCTGCACTGGGATTTAAAAGAAAACCTTCAGCATTTAATGATGGAGGGGTATTTGCTTCATAAACAAGTTCGCCAGAGAGAATTATAAGAAACTTTGACTCATCATATCTTTCTCTTAATTTTAATAATTCTAACCTTATAAGATCTTCTGATTGGAAATTAAGAACATTCCATATTACCAAGTCCGGAGTTTTATCACCTATTCCATTATTAAAATTAATTTCTAAATTTTGGTCTAGTGATGTTAACTTAAGCGATAAAGATTCTGCTATTAAGCTTGGAGCAATAATCAATATCGATTTTTTTGAAATTAATTCCAAGACTAGATTTCTTATCTCTTATACAAAATTAACTAACAATTACTGCAAACACCAGCCTTAAATAAATTTTCTTACTCTTTTAAGCGTAGTAATTTCTTTTTAAATCAAAGTCATTTATTCTCTCTGTTGACAATACTTTATTTGCTTCGTTTATCGTAAATTTATTTTCATATAGAGCTTTACCTACAATTACTCCAAAGAGTCCAGAGTTTTCAAATTTTACTAACGATAATAAATCAGAAATTGAACCAACCCCACCTGAGGCTATTACCGGAATATCTGTAATTTCAAGTATGCTTTTTATGAATTCTTCATTTGTCCCTTCTAACGTCCCATCTGTATTTATATCTGTAACAATAAAACTAGCAATTTTAAATGAAGAAAACTCCTTTACTAGATCTTTGGCTAAAATATTAGATTGCTCAAGCCAACCCCTTGTACTAACTTTTCCATCTTTTGCATCTATACCAACAATTATTCTTCCAGGAAATTTATTTGATAAGTCTTTAACTAGTTCTTTATTTTCTATTGCAGAGGTTCCCATGATAACTTTCTCAATACCATAAGAAAATAATTGTTCTATCCTTTCTTGAGACCTTATCCCCCCACCTATTTGAATAGGTATTTTAACTGTTTTTGCAATCTTTTTTATTGATTTATCGTTTGTTGGGGATCCAGTTTTTGCAGCATCTAAATCAACTATATGTATGTATTTTGCTCCTTCGCTTTCCCAAAATTTAGCTTGCTCATGAGGCTCTTTTGTAAAGTCTTTTCTTTTTTTAAAGTCGCCTTTAAAAAGCCTTACACACTTACCATTCATTAAATCAATTGCTGGTATTAGGTCCATAGAATCATCCTTTTCATTAATTACTTATTAGTAGTACTATTCAATATGTAATTCTATTTAAGATTACTACTTCAGTTAAATATTTTTTGAATATGAAAATTCTTGTAATGGGTGGCACTAGATTTGTTGGCAAGTCTTTGGTTGGAAAGTTATTAAGTAAAAATTATGATATTGATATTTTCACGAGAGGAAATAAAAGTAATCCTGAAAAAACAAATTTAATTAAGGGTGATAGAAATAATTCAGAAGATATCATCAAGCTAAGAAATAAAAAGTATGATGTTGTTTTTGATATTTCTGGACGAGAGTTAGAACAAACCAAACTTCTTGTAGAAAATTTAGATAACTCTTTCCAGAGATATATATATGTCAGCTCTGCAGGTGTTTATAAAGATAACTTTGAACTACCCTTATCCGAAGTTGATCCAATTGATTCAGATAGTAGGCACAAAGGAAAGTTTGAGACAGAAAATTGGTTGAAAAACCAAAAAATTCCTTTTACAAGTTTTAGACCTACTTATATTTATGGACCAGGAAATTATAATAAAATTGAAAATTGGTTTTTTGAAAGGTTATTTACTAAAAAATCTATACCAATCCCTGGTGACGGGTCTTTAATTACTCAGCTAGGCCATGTTTCTGATCTAACTGATGTAATGATTAGGTGCATAAATTTTGAAAATTCCAAAAATAATATTTACAACTGTTCAGGTGAAAAAGGAGTTACAATAAAGGGTTTAATTTATTTATGTGCGAATATTCTTGGATTAAACCAAAATGAGATTTCTTTAAGAACATTTGATTATCAAAAATTAGATCCTAAATCTCGAAAGGGATTCCCAATTAGATTAAATCATTATCAGACTGATATCTCTAAGATAAAACGTGATTTAGAGTGGGTGCCAACTTTTGATTTACTTAATGGTTTAAAGGATAGTTTTTTGAAAGATTTTAATAATAAAAAGAGTGAGGAATTTGATGAAAATTCAGATAATATTCTTTTTAATTCTTAAATAGCCTAATAAAGTCATAAAAGTTAGGATGAATCCTAACCAATAAAAAATTAAGGCCAAATTGTTCAATAAGCTAATTTTTAATGGTGTAAAGAAGGTAATTACTGAAGTAAAAAAGAAAAATGTTTTATATTTACCTAATATAGATGCTGGTAAACCGTCTTTTGTAGAGTTTCTCAAGCTAGAGATAATTAATTCTCTAAATAAAATTAATGACACAGACCAGAAGGGTATAAAATTATTTTTACAAAGGAAGATTAAAGGAATTAAATAGAATACTTTATCGCTTAAGGGATCAAGGATAGCTCCTAATCTCGTTTGAAGATTAAATTTCCTTGCAATTAACCCGTCAAAATAATCAGTTAAACCTCCAATAATAATCAATATAAAGACATAAAAAGGTCTGTTAATTTCTAAAAAAAGTATTAATGGAAATACAAGGAAAAGGCGAAATATCGACAATAAGTTGGGAATATTCAATGTCAAATTTTTAAGATTTTTTCTTAATAACAAATTAGTTTTTGTATATAAAAAATATATTACACTCTCAACTAGATTAAATTTTTAGTAAAAATTTTAAATGGTTTTTAATGTTAGATTCTAAAATTTAATTTAAATCTGAATCCTAAAAATTATAAACTCAACTTCTCTTTATGAATGTTGATGTTTTATATTACAAAATTATTCCTTATTTCTAATGCAGCCTCATAGCCTAAAGCTATCTCCAGAATCTGATTTGATAAATTCAATTAAAGAATATTCTTTATCGAATAATTTATACGGGTATGTTTCTGGAGTGGTTGGTAACCTTAGAACAGTTTGTATTCAATGCCCAGGAAATCAAGAGATAAATAAATTTGAGGGAAATCTAGAGATAGTTTCTCTAAATGGACATTTTAATAAAGGAGAGGTTCATTTACATTTGAGTTTTGCAGATGAGGGATGTAATGTCTTTGGCGGGCATCTTGAGGAGGGATGTATTGTTAAAAAAGGTACTGATATATTATTACTTTCTTATGAACAAAAAATTATTAATATCTCAAGTAATGATTTATTAAAAAATGAATCACGTGTAAAAGCATATATTTTGAGTAATTGTCCTTGGTCTAAAAGAGCAATTAGGTTGCTTAATTCTTTATCTATCCCTCATGAAGTTACTTTAATAGAAAATGATGAGAGCTTTCAAAAAATAATGGCTCAAAGTAGCCATAATACTTTCCCTCAAATATTTTTGGATAATAAATTTTTTGGAGGATATGATGAACTTTCAGAACAAGCAAAATTGGATAACTTAATTTCATTTAAGTAATCTAAATTTTTTTAACTATCACGATTATTAAGCTTTTCAGCAACTAATTCGTCCTCTAACTGCTTTATTAGCCTTGATACAAGACTTTGAAATTCTGGTTGACAGCCCTTAAATGCAGCTTTATGTCTTATTGGCTCATTTCTAGTTCTTAAATCAGTAAGCATTAATTGTAATGCGTCAATTTTGGGATTTATTTTCATAGTTTTAACTAATATATTTACATCTTTTAAATCATTTGCATAGCTTTTTTAAAAGATATCTTTTTATTATCAATCGAACTTGTAACTTCTATTAATTTATTTATGGATTCTTTGTTTTTTAAGGAATCTATACAACATTGCGCAACTAATCTTCTTGGGATTGATCCATTAATTTGAGTATCCTCCATTGAATAATTTATATTTTCTGACTTAATATCTTCATTTTCTTTTAGTCCTCCAGGCCTAATTATAGTCCATTCGAAATTTGAATTTCGTAGAAAGTTTTCACCTAATTTCTTCCAAATAAGAATTAAACCAAATAAGTTTAATGGGTGAAATAATTTACCAGTGCAAAGGGAACTAACTAAAATAATTCTTTTAATACCAACTCTTTTGCAACTCTCTAATTGCCTGTATACACCTAATGCATCAACCTTTGCAGGACCAGTTAAATCTAACGATGCTCTCGCTCCAGTCGCAATTATCAAAGCATCAATATCTTTTAAAGCTTTATCAAGTTCACCTTTTTTGTCTAATGAAACCCTAATTGTTTCTAAACTCTCTAGTCCTGCAGAGACTTTTGAATTCTTTCTGATAATTTGCCTTACTTTATATCCTTTCTTAACTGCTTCTTCGGAGATTCTATAACCTGTTTTCCCCGACGCACCAGTAATTGCTATTTTCATGATTAAGAAACTAATTTAATTATTATATAAATTTCTTAAGGCTTTTTACATATAAATTTCTTTTTTCTTTTGGGATAAAGAGTGCGACATAAATAACATTTTGTTCCATCACAGCCTCTTGCTGTGCAGTATTCTCTTCCATAAAAGATTATTTGCAAATGTAAGGTATTCCAATCATCCACGGGAAATATTTTTTTTAGGTCTTTTTCTGTTTGAACTACGCTATCCCCATTTGATAGGCCCCATCTTTGCGCCAACCTGTGAATGTGAGTATCTACTGGGAATGAGGGTATTTTAAACACTTGAGACATTACAACTGATGCTGTTTTATGACCTACTCCTGGAAGAGATTCAAGCTTCTCAAAAGAATCTGGGACCTTACCTTTATGCTTTTCAATCAATAATTTAGATAAGTTATAGATGTTCTTTGATTTTTGATTAGATAGACCTAAAAATTTTATGTATTCATAAATGCCATTAATACCTAGCTGTATCATTTTTTCTGGATTATCTGCAACCTTAAATAAGCTTTTTGTTAATTCATTAACTTTCTTATCTGTTGATTGAGCACTTAAAACTACGGCAATTAGAAGTGTATATGCGTTTGTATGATTGAGGGGTATTGGAGGCGATGGATATAGTTTTTTGAGTTCCTTGCCTATTATTTCTGCTCTTTCAGACTTTCTCATTAAATTTAGAAATTAAATGGTGTATAAAATTATACAAGGTATATTTTAGGTGAATATTTTCTGCTAACTTAATATATTTGAATAAGAAGAACTTAGTGAAAAATGGTGCGTTAATAATTGATGATTTACATCATAAATATGATAAGCGAGAATGTTCAGATTGGATATTAAACCAAATTAACCTGAAAATTGAAAATGGCGAATTGTTAGGGTTGCTTGGTCCTTCTGGTTGCGGAAAAACTACTCTTTTAAGATTAATCGCGGGGTTCGAATATCCCTCTAGAGGAGTGATTTCTCTTAATGATAAGGAAATTTCAAGTAGGAAAAAAATTCTTAGTCCTGAGAAAAGAAATATTGGTATGGTTTTTCAAGACTATGCCCTTTTCCCTCACTTAACTGTTTTGGAAAATGTAATTTTTGGTTTGAAAAACAAAAATGATAGATCTAGAGTTGATTATTTATTAAATGTTGTTGGTCTTGATAGTTTTGTTGGCAGGTACCCACATGAACTTTCTGGAGGCCAAAAACAAAGACTCGCAATAGCGAGAGCTCTTGCTCCAGGTACTAATTTTATTTTATTAGATGAACCTTTTTGTAGTCTTGATATGCATGTCAAACTAAAATTGAGAAGTGAACTCCCTAATATTCTAAAAGGGTGTAATGCAAGCGGATTGATGGTTACTCATGATCCGGAAGAAGCGATGTCAATTTGCGATAAAGTCGCCGTTATGAATGATGGGAAAATACATCAAATTGATACACCAATTAACCTTCTAAATAATCCCAAGACCATATTTGTTAGTAGTTTTATTTTGGGCAATAATATTATTAATCTCAAAAAAAATGGTAATTCATATATTTCTTGTTTAGGTGAACTAAATTGTTCAGAGTATTTAAAAAATACAAGTATCAAATGTATGTCAATTTCGCCTAAATTTATTTCAATTAAAAAATCAGAATCTGGTGATGCGATTGTTATATCTAAAGAATTTCTTGGAGAATTTCTTATATATAAAGTATCTATTAATGGAAATATAATAAGGGTTAGAACTGATATTAATAATCTCCTTAATAATGGCGATAAATGTTCTCTTTTTATTAATAAACGTAGTTATTATTATTTATATCCTGGAGCATATAAGGAATATATATAGAATTTTTTATAGGCAATTACACTTGCCCCCCTTCCAATTAGAACATTTTTTCTTTTTACATTTCTTTTTTTTATTTT
>MWOU01000121.1 GCA_002025975.1 Prochlorococcus sp. HOT208_60m_813B04 | reverse complement strand
TAGATCACGATATGGAATTTATAAGAAGACTTGATAGTAATGTTTCAGTATTAAATCAGGGCTCAGTATTATGTGAGGGAACCATGGAAACCATACAAAAAGACAAAAAAGTTATTGATGTTTATTTAGGGAGACCTGAGGACTAGTTATGGAAAATTTACTCGAAATAAAATCATTAAATACTTATTATGGCGAGAGTCATATTCTTAGAGATGTAGATTTAAATGTTAAATCAGGAGAAATGGTTTGTTTGATTGGAAGAAATGGAGTTGGCAAAACAACTTTATTGAAATCACTAATTGGTTTGTTAAAACAAAAAAAAGGCGATATTTATTTTATTGGTGAAAATATCAACAGAAAAGCACCTCATCAAAGGGCTAGGAAAGGAATGGCTTACGTTCCTCAAGGGAGAGAAATTATTCCATACTTATCAGTTGAAGAGAATCTTATGTTAGGGATGGAGTCTCTACCAGGTGGATTATCTAAGAACAAGAAAATAAATCCATTTATATATGATCTCTTCCCTATTCTAAAAGACTTTCTTCAAAGGAAAGGAGGAGATCTTAGTGGAGGACAACAGCAGCAATTAGCTATTGCAAGAGCATTGCTAGGCAAACCTCAACTTCTATTACTTGACGAACCAACTGAAGGTATTCAGCCGAATATAGTTTTAGACATTGAAAATGCAATCAATCAGATAATTAGAGATACTGGAATTGGTGTTTTATTAGTTGAACAACATTTGCATTTTGTAAGACAAGCCAATAGATATTATGCTATGCAACGCGGAGGTATTGTTGCAAGCGGAAATACTAGTGAGTTGAGTCAAGCCGTTATTGATAAATTCTTGAGTGTTTAATAGAATATTATCCTACACTAATAAAAATATTTTATTCATTTTTCGCATCTTATAAGGTCTATACTATTTGGATGTTCATTAATATATTTATTAAATTCCATTGCTAGTGTTCTAGCCTCGTATGCGTCATAAGCATAAAAACAATTTTCTAATCTTATATTTTGAATATCACGGTAATGCACTGTATATGGCTTCAACATATTAATTTTGCTCATTTTACTTTGCTAAAAAGCAATTATGTACATTTCAACCATGCATATATTCGTGAATTTAAAGCACAACTTTTGTTGTTATCAAAATATATTGACTTAAATTATGTAATTAAAAATACTTTATAAAGACAAAAAGTAATTAATCTATTTTTTTTTTGTGTTTTTAGTATCTTGCTTTTTACCTTCTATTAAAACAACAAATTTTGATAGAATATACCCAAAAACTGGGACCCAAAACCTTTCATAAAAAAATTTCATAAAAAATTAAGCAGCTAATGATTTATTAACTTCAATTTCAGTTTTATTAATACATTTCAAATCTGTAGAATTAAATAAATCTTGCATAAGTAGAAAATCAAGTTCCCCTTTCAACAAATTAACATCGGATGAAACTAGATCATCTACAAAATCATCAAAAGTATCTGATAAAGGATTCAAAATTAAAAATTTATTTTTGCCATCATCATCGCATTAACAACAAAAGTCAACCAAATTTGAATATTAATTTAAAAATTTTATGAATATTAATAAATAAAGAATAAAAAATTAAATAATAAATATAAACAGGCAAAATAAAAGATTTAATATCAAGCTTAGGGTTTTTGAATTAAATTTCATTTATCTTGCTTTTCTTAATTTTATATCTCTCCTAATAAGCATTATCAAAACGATAATACACATATTTTCTAAAAAGAAATTTAATGAATTCATCATAAAACCATTTAATATATTTATAGCAAGACTATTGATGTGACAATTTGGAAAGAATCACTTAAAAAATTTTTAAATACAATAAATTTTTTTAGCAATCAAATTTGATATTAATAGCTAATATTAAATATTATTTTTTAATTAGTTCAAAGTAACCATTTTTATTTAATAAGTACTTATCAAACCAAAGGCTTAATAGATTGTCTAATCCTATTCCATTCATTTTATTTATTTGCGAAGTCTTATAATCAGAAAGTGCAAGTAATAAATAAGGAAAAATCATATCAGAAATCCCTTTTGGCAGTTTTTTTAAGGGTACTCCGTGCGCTCTATCCCATAAAATTTGCATATCCTGAGAGAACAAAGAACTCCAATAACTAAAATTACAATATAACTTTTCTGGAGGGAGGAGATTTACAGATAAAGATGAGAGAGATGAATTCATAGGAATAAATATTTATAGATTATTGAATTTATTTTTTGAAATAGCGAAAAAATTGTAATACGCGAATCTTCTATAAATACAAATTAAATTTAACGCACAGTTCAGCACTAAGCAACACTATTTAAGTGTTATATTTATCCACCATTTCCTGAAATTTAAGAAATAATAAAAACTTTTTATAAGTTTGCAAATCAAAAGCCTCCTGATTGCCTTTATTTAAATTGCCTGATTTTCCAAGACTAAAATGATTTCCTAATTTTGTATCAATTGAAAATTCTTCATTATCTATAAAGCTAGGGGAATTATCAGATAAGTTAAATAAATTATCTTTATTTTGTTGATATGATTGAGTTATTTTACCATTTTTTATATTAAATATACCTCTTATAGAAAGTGCTTCTTCCACTAAAATACTTATTATTTTTGAATTACTTAAATTGTTCTCTATACTCAACTTGTCGATTATTCTCAAAACATCCTCTCTAGGAATAAAACCAACTCTTTTTTTCTTGGTGGGCATTTAAAAATTAATTGAAGTTCAGCACTTGACTGTTACAAGTGTTGCACTATATTCACTACAAGTCAATTAAATGCAAATGATTCTACCAACAGCCTTACTTTTAGGGGCCCTTGGATATCTTTTCTACACCTCAAAAAGAGAACTTTCACTAGATCATCCTGACCTTATAGAAAACAAAAAAGAGAAAGATGATTTGTATAAAGATTTGGAAGATCTATTTATTTAAAATTACTGCATCGGTATTAAAGAACTTTGTTTCTTGACTGAAGACATACAAAACCTAAAACATAATTAGAATAAATGTAAAGATATTAAATCAATGACTGTCCATCAAGATTACGAAATAAAAATCAATCTAAATGAATTGATTGAGAAGAGAATTCCATGTTGTGATTTGCTTCATCCTGATCATTGCCTAACAGAACAACAAGTCTCTGAAATTGCACATGATATTCGTATGGATTTAAATTTGCATGATCTTTACAAGCAAGTGGATCAACACATCATGAATTATGTAAATGCAGCTGGTATTGATAACAAAGATCATTGGGTTGAACCTCATCTTCCAGATTTGGAGAGAGATTTAAAAGAAGAAGTTGGTATCGAATTTGATTAATATATGTATTTTTTTTCTAAATCATCTATTAATTTATAAATACTTTTAGCTGATCTCTTTCTTTTTTTTAAAATTGTAAAAACTATAAATCCAATCAATACCGCAAAAACAGGTGTGAAAATAATAATTTCATGATTCATAAACATCTAACGGAAGTATATTATTTAAATTATTAAAAAGTTTGAATCAATAAAATAGGTACTTAATACAAATATTTCACTATAAACAATTAAGATTTTTTATAATGAAGCGAAAGAATTGGAATTTACTATAAATTATATAAATATGAATTTTAATTCAATAAAGGGCATGACTAATTTTTTTTAGCTTAACAGTCACTGAGATGGGGATCGGTAAAATAGAGTTAACAGTTATTGGCACAGTAATTTTAATATTTCCAATTTTATTTGTTTATGCATCTAAAAACCTTGATGCTAAGGGGGTTTTCGAATGGATGATGGAGAAACCCAATGATTGGATAGGTAAAAAATAAGACTTTAACAATTTACATTATTCTAATTAAATTTTAAATTGTCTAAATTACTAATAACAAAATCATAAACCTGGCAATTATTCTCTAAATCATTAACTATTGAATTTTTTAAAAGAGAATAATCTATCAACTTATTTAGTTTATTATTTTGAAATTCCTTATCAGTCTCTCCAATAGCAAAAGCCAAAGCTCCTTCATAAGAAATACCGAACTTAGTAGTGTTGCAGTAAGTTCTAGTAAACTTGTTAGAAATCTTTTTAGTATACTTTTCAATAGTTATGGAAGAAGTATCTAATGAGTAAGCTGGACTACTAAATAGAAGAAGCAATGTTAGATTTAATATCGTAAAAACTATTTTGATCATAATATTTTCATAAATTGCAAATTTAATATAATTTAGAATTTAACTCTGCCCACTATGTTTTATTAAAAATATAGAAATTGAAAATTTATTAATCAAAACAGCTATTTTATAGCTTAGAAG
>MWOU01000120.1 GCA_002025975.1 Prochlorococcus sp. HOT208_60m_813B04 | reverse complement strand
TCCAAATAGACTTTAATACTAAATAAATTGGAAAATATTTAAAAGATTCTTTAGGTATTTCATAACTTAGGAACTTTAGTGCTTCTTCTAACCAGTAACCAATATCAAATCCTAAAAGAATTTTTTCTGCAACAAACCAAAATTCTTTATCAAATATAATTCTGAAGTTTAAGTAAATATATTCCCAATGAAAGGTATTCCAATATTTGGTTAAGAATGAGGATAAAATAAGCCAAAATGATATAAATAGAAAACTTTTAAGAAATTTATAAAATTTTTTCATATATCAGCGACTTTTTTATGTAATCTCAAATATCCTCTATTATTATTTGGATCAAATTTGATTTCCATGAAATATATTCAAAAAGATATAAAAATCTAGAAAATAGTAAATTTTCGAGGCATTGATAATCTATTCTTCTTTTTAGATTCTGTGCTTTTAAATTTTTGTTCTTAAGAAAAAATCCTAAAAACAGAAAAGCTAAATATATTAATATACTTATGCCAAAAATTAAAACTATCTTTGAAATATCCATAAATGATTTTTTTAATATAAATTACAGGATTTTTTGCAAAGTTTTATCCATGGTAATGATTTTTCATTTATCACGATAACGGGCTTCAATTATTAAGCTAATAATATTATTTTAATCAAATGCAAGTAGCTTTTGCCTGGAGTCTTTGTCTTTCAGTTGGAGTTGTTTTATTATCAATTATTCCATTAACTATTGGGAGAGTTAAAGCAGGATATTCTGTTGAAAATATGTCTGCTCCTAGGGCTTTATTCGATGAATTACCTTCTTTTGGAAAAAGAGCAGTTTGGTGTCATCAAAATTGTTGGGAAAGTATTTCTTTACATGCACCCGCATGTCTTCTTTGTTTAATTACTTTAACTGACTCAAAAATTGCAATAATTGCAGCATTGATTCATCCTATTTTTCGTTTTTTATATATTGGTGCATATGTATTTAATATCCCAACAGCTAGAGGTTTAATGTGGGCCTCAGGAATTTTTACAACACTTTTGCTTTACAAAGAGGGATTAACACAATTGATATAACTTATTTAAACAATAAACTTTTCTAAATCTTTTAATTGATATTCATTGATTAGTTCAACTTTATTTGATTTTGCTAGTTGATGAGCAGACTTTGTAAAGCCAGATTTTGAGACTATTAATGCATGTGTACCTTTCCAAAATAATTTACCGGCTGAAATTTCCTGAACTGCTTTATTTCCAATGGCTTTTTGATGATCTTTGCATTGTATACATATTCTCAAATCATTTATTGACGCAATTAAGTCAACCCCTTGATCTCCTGTATTAGGGGTTTCTTTTACTTCCCAGCCATTTTGTTTGAGAATTTCCATACAATGATTTTCAAATCTAATACCTTTTTTGTAGTTCCCCTTGTTTTTACTTGAGTAGTTTTTTTCTATTAGGTTTAAGCATGATTTTTCTATTTGACTTGCTATGAAAACAAACCAATCTTCAGTCTCGAGCTTTCTAATAGATCCAACTATCTCATCGTCAATAGTAGGATTTTCATTACAATACGATCTCCACTTTTCGAAAAATAATTCCGTACTTCCAAATTTTTTTAAAATTACTTTTTCCCAGAAGTATGGTATGCCCTCTTTAAATCGCTTAGATCCATTAAATATATTATTCTCAACGGCTTTTTCATCAAGAGGTGGATTGCCAATCCATTTTTTATAATCCTCGTTACCGTAAGCATCTATTTCCCTTAATCTGATCCTCTCCTCTAACAAATTGTATTTGTTCTCGTCTATTAAATTATTAATTGTTTGAATAAAGAAATTGGAATTTAATGCATTATTTAATTTTAACTTTTTCTTTTTAATTTGATAATCTCTCACAATTATAAAAATTAAAAAAATGATAAAAATAATTAAAATTAAAAAAAGTTTCATTAAAGATTTTTATTTTTTATCTAAAAAGTTTTTGTTTTTCTAATAACAAAATTATTTTTTGTTATTACTGAAGATTCATTTACTTCAAACCCATTAATTGCTGATATTTCTCCTTTTATGCCTTCTAATGTTAATTGCTCGATAATGCCTTTTATTACTTCATCCTCGACCAATTTTCTATCAATTCTTTCGGGTGTAATATCTGTAAGCCACTTTGAGGTCTTTTTTTTTACAACCTCTGTAGGGTTAGTTATTTTTAAGTAGATAGCCATTTTTTAAGTCTTTCAGTTGAATTATAAGCATTAAATCTTCTTAACTTTTATTATTGTCATTGCTTTCCCACTCAAGAAATTGAAAAACAAAAATTGCAAAGATAGAGAAAAATACTATAAACAACCCCAACCATCCTATAAATTTGTGCTCTGTAAAAAGATTTGTGAGCATTGATTTTTCTTGATATCTTGATTCCATTTCATATTGATAAGAATCAATAACTTGAAATATATTCATAATTAAAAAATTAATAAATCGTTCAATTGGCGGATAATAATTTCAACCGTTTAATTTATTAAAGGCTTTCGATATGAAATCTGGCCTTTTTCTTATTATAGAAAAATTCAGTTTATTTATTAAGACTAAATTGACTTCAGCAATCGTTAAGATTTCATTTTTCTTGTTATGAAATTTTGAAATTACATTAATCCTCGGACTTTTATCAATATTGAATTCGCTCTCGATTGTTATTTTTTCACCAAGAAATAAAGGAGATTTATATTTTATTGAAGAATTGATTAATGGTAAATCTAAGCCATTTTTAGTAAGTTCGAAATAACTTATACCTACTTCTGAAAGTGCATTTATTCGGCTTTCTTCAAGCCAATTAAAATATTTACCGTGCCACATTACGCCTGCATGATCTGCATGTTGAGGTAAAACAATTTTTTCTATTTTCCAAATTGGTTTTGAGTTCATCTTTTATTTAAAAAATATTTTTACACAATGAAAAAACTTATTTTGATATTGTAGATTAATTTTGTTTATTAATATAAGAATCATCAAAACTATATTTATAAAGTTATGTTTAATCGTAAAAATAGAACTAGAAAAATGAAGAAGATTTTTCAATGGGAAGAATATTTAAATTGGAAAAATATGTCAAAGGAACAGAAATTAAATTTCAAGAGGGCGTGCTTATTCCCCTTTCTCGTCTATATGGTTTATGTTTTTCTTAATCAGTACTCCTTGGCAATTATGTTGTTACTAGGTCTTTATTTTTTAATTAGATTTAAAAATAGAAATAAGTTGGGAAGATGAATATATGATTTTGATTTATATAGATTTGTTTTAAAATAATCTAGTTTTTCAAATAAACTCTATTGGCATATAACAATAGTATTAGGTAAATTTTTTTTATGAAAAGAATTGTTTTGTTTTTATGTGTATTAGTTTTTTCAATATTTTCTAATACGAATAATTTATTAGCAAAAGAAATTGAAAATAATATTAAAGATAATATTTCTAATGAAATTGAAGAAATTAAGCCTGATAATAAAAAAACTAATATTTCTAATTCTTCGGTAGAAGATATATTTGGTGATGAACAAACTTTTCCATTCGTTGCAGGTTTAGGGAAAAATGCAGCCCATTGATTTTAAGGTTCTTGATAATGTAGAAAAAATTTTTTCATACTAATGAAAGGTCTTAGGGTCCTAGAACTTTCTGAAGCACTAGATGTTGATAGCGCTGATTTATTAGCTGTTTGTGCAATTCTAAAAATAAAAGCCACATCTAGATTAAGCATGCTTTCATTTGAAGAATGTAAAAAGATAACTGATTACTATGAAAATAAAAATTAGAATTTTTTTATAAATTATTTTATTTTTTAATGTCTCTAATCATTGATACTAATGTTGAATGAATTTCTTCTTCAGATATTTCATTTTTAAAATTGATAATTGCTGATTGGCCATCGTAATTGATTTTTATATGACTATTATTGATTTCTTCCATGTAAGCATTCTCAAATCTTGATATCTTCCCATAATGAATAAGATATTTGTGCACTGAATCTAAATGATCATTGTTCATGTGATCACAAACTCTTTTACTTGTTTCTTTACTAATAATTTTCATTTAAGAAATAAATTTGTTTTAAAGTAATCTATTTTTTTCATTATTCAGAGTTTTAATCATTTTAATTATTAAATTTTTAACTTCATTTTTATCAACAGCTCTAACTAAGTTATTTCTCAAATTTGATGCTCCTTTAAAGTCTTTGCATGTCCATGAGATATGTTTCCTTGCAATTAGCAATCCGTGATCTCCTTTTTCTTTTATTAATTCATCAAGATGTTCAATAATTAAATATAGTTTTTCTTCTGTGTTTGGTTCTTTAAAATTTTTATTTTCTCTAAGGGCATAATCTATTTCTCCTATTTTCCATGGGGATCCTAAAATTCCTCTTCCAATCATTACACCATCAGCATTTGTTTTTTTTAAACAATTAAGAGCGTCATCTGGATTTTTGATATCTCCATTAGCAATTACTGGAATTTCCAACAACTTTTTAAGTCTCCCGATCATTTCCCAATCTGACTTGCCTGAAAAACCCTGTTTTCTAGTTCTTCCATGAAGTGTGATCATCGTTGCTCCCGCATCTTGAAGTTTAAATAAGAAATCCTCTATATTTTCTTCTTTACTATCCCATCCGAGTCGTGTTTTTACTGTTACTGGAACCCTAACAGCTTTTACAACATTTTTGACTAATTCTATAGCAAGTTTTCGGTCTTTAATTAAAGCACTGCCTCCACCTTTCTTTGCAATTTTTTTTACTGGACATCCCATATTTATATCAATTAAGAAAGCTCCAGAGTCCTCAGCTTGTTTTGCAGCTTCAGAAACAGCATTTGGTCTATTATCAAATATTTGTACTCCAATAGGGCCTTCTTCTAAATCTATTTGATTGATTTTTTGTGTGCCATATCCTTTTTTAAGACTTGTGGCATTTATCATTTCTGTAAAAAGTAAAGAGTTTGGAGCCCATTTACGTACAAGTCGTCTAAAAATGTTATCCGTAACTCCTGCTAATGGCGATAGCATGACCTTACTCGTAATTATCCTGTTAACTCCCTTTCCTTTTAGCCTTATATTTGAAGACATATAATTTTAAATTTATTTTATCTTTCTTTATTATAAATTCAGATACGGAGATGATTTTATGTTTTCTATTTATTTCTTAATTTATAATAAGTGCTTTTACTTAAAAAGGCCTAATTGATTACTTTTTTTGCTAGTTTATGTTGAGTTGAAATTTAAAAAGGAAAATTTTTCTTGTTTATATTAGTATCTTTTTTTCTTCCAATAATTATTTTTATTGCACCAATAAATGTAAATGCTTTGCAAGGTAATTTAGATTTATCAAGTGCTCAAACTTCAGTTGGGAAAAGATTTGCTAAAGTTTTTTGTGATGCTAAGAGGGAAGGTTTAGATTCTGATTTTGCTAGTGAATATGCTTTGAATAATACATATTTGAAATTTGTAGCATTTCCAGATGATGACGAATATTTGGCTGATTTATGGAATTTCACCCATAATAATATATTAGATAATTGTGGTGAATTTGTAGATATAAATGATCTAAATGACCTAGAGATTTTTTTTAAAGAAGAAGGTTTAATTGCATCAAATAGGGAACTCTATTTACCAACTTTTGAGAATAATTAGATTAAATTTTTAGCATGTACTAAAATATAAATAGAATATGAAATTTTATGAAACTATTAGGTTTAAATTCACCTGAAATATTCATAATATTAGTAATTTTGCTTTCAATTTTAGGTCCAAAAAGAGTTGAAAAAGGTTTCTTATTATTCAAAAAACTATTAAAGTTCCTCTTAAGTAAAGATGAGGGTCAAGGCTCAGCAATTTCAAAAGTAAAATCAGAGGAACCAGAAGAAAGTGAAGTTAAAGAAGAAATAGTAGAGGCAGAAGTAAAATCAGAGGAACCAGAAGAAAGTGAAGTTAAAGAAGAAATAGTAGAGGCAGAAGTAAAATCAGAGGAACCAGAAGAAAGTGAAGTTAAAGAAGAAATAGTAGAGGCAGAAGTAAAATCAGAGGAACCAGAAGAAAGTGAAGTT
>MWOU01000119.1 GCA_002025975.1 Prochlorococcus sp. HOT208_60m_813B04 | reverse complement strand
TAATCTTATTGCAAAAACTTCAGGAGATTATGACGGTGATGGGTTCCAGGAAGTTTACTGGAAAACTAATGATGGCACTGCTTATTTAAGAGCACTAATGCATGCTGATGGAAATATACAATATGCAAACTATCAAAGTGAAGAACAAATGAGTGATTATTTAACTAGTAAGGGATATGAATCTGTTATCAGCGAAATAATTTAATAAGATGTGGTGCTCATAGAGCACTAGGTCGCAGGTCCGAATCCTGTTGCCCCAAACATTTAAAAACCAACTCATGTAAGAGAGTTTCCAGGACTCTCTTTTTTTATTGTTTGTTGTCTCATATTGCGAAAGAGTAGCTAAAAGGGTAGCTCGTGGGATGCGCTTAGATGTATTTTATGGACACTTTAAACGTAAAAAGCTATCTCAAAAAAATAATTCTTATGAAATTACAAGTCCAACTGCCCTAGATAGAGTTAACCCAAAGATATCCAAAACAACGAAGCCATTGAGAATACGTATAGCTCTTGCAACATCTGTTTCACAAACACCATTTTCCGTTGTATCACTTACAACAACAGATGCTGTTTTTGCAAAATAACTAAATGGGGTTGGTTTTTTGTCAAAACTAATTGCCTCTTTACCTTTACCTATTCTTGATAAATGATTTAATCTCCAATACCACCATGAAAATCCAATTAATACTATTGGTACGAATAAAACTAACTCGACTAAAAGTAAAACTGGATCTTTAAGCGGAGAAACTAAAAGCAAATTCATCGATACAAGTTCCAAAAACCATGCAAAACTCAAGATGATTCCATAAATATCACTTGCAAGTCTTGATTCCTTATCCCAAAAGCCCTAAATTATTAACCCAATAATAAAAATTAAAAATATAGCGCCTAAAGGATGTTCAAAATTAGTAAATGAATCCAAAATTAGATGAATATTTTCCAATAGTTTTTTAACTGGAGATTCTTCAACATCTTCAAGATTAAGATTTCTGTCAAAAGAGACTGAAAAGAAGAAAGCTACCGTGAGGATATATATCTCAAGAGGTTTAAGGATTCTTTTTATCATTAATTTGATGAACTATCTAACCAATATAAAGAAAAGGTTTTAATAATACGAAAAAATGAAGAAAAAACAAATGCAACAAGATAAACAGTCTTAGCGTTCGTAGAGGATCCTGTTGGATATAAAATAGAGTTAACAGAAAGAGACTTATGAAGGAATTAGAAGAAAATACTATCGAACAAATAAGAACTCTTCTTAATTATTTAGAGCAAACAAATCTATTAAAAAACAAGGATATTCTTAGGTGTTTAGATGTAATATCCAGAGAGTATGGCGGAGAAGTAGTTTACAAAAATTAAATGGCAAATCCAGATCAAAAAACAATATTGCTAGAACAAGCTTATGAAGAACTAAAGGCAATTTGCACCAAGTTCCAAGACGAATCTGGGGCTACAGATATGGAGGTAAAAACTTTACTTAGAGAACTTGCGAGGGTTTATGAAAAAGATATTAATGATAACTTTGACATAGATTAGGAAGTTTAAATAAGTTTATTTGATATTCTTTTGCTATAAATAATTGAGGCCAAACCTCGTCAGTACACCCTACGTTTGCTGCAAGACATAAATTGACTCTATATAGTTGCGAGTCGATTTAATAACCCTTTCAGTAGTTGGAATTTCTGGAAGGGTTTCTTGTTACTGATATTTATTTAGTAATTGGTTATAAATTACCAAAAAAACTATTACCTCCCCCAACTATTCCATAAATTGCATGGTATGGGTCGTGATGATTCTGCTAATGCACCTTTAAAAATCCCTTCAATACTTTATAGCCATTGCCAAATGAGAGTAACATTCATTAGATTTTTCTCTAAATAATTTGCATAATTTCTTACAACTGATAATTTTAGTGTGCTTCAATAAATTTAAATGCAAGATCAAAAAATTGAAAATATGGTAATTATTGCAGTAAACATAACTAAAGCGATGGTAATAATTTATCTAGGCTTCGTGGAAGTATTTAAAATTGGCAAATTACTTAGAGAGAAAATAGATGCTGAATTTGATATTTCTCGAAAATGGGCTTCACAAAATTATTCGATTCTAAAAAAACGACTAGCTGAACGAAAAGTAGCAGGTGTTATAGAAGATTAGCAAGCGTTTTATTTACGCAACAAGTTTGATCGAATACAAGCCATACAATTATTTTTTTAATTCTTTTAAAACATCCTCAAGTTTTTTTGTAAAAGTTTCTGTATTAAACAATTTTCCATCATCCTTCAATTTAAACAACTTACTTTTAAGAGCCTTAATTCTGCTTGGATTTTTTGAATAAAAAATTACTTTTTGCTTATATTCATCAATTGTGTTTGCTATTAATTCTTCTAAACCAATTGATCTTAAAATGCTGGCACTTACTCTTGATGCGAAATTTTTACCTTGAAGGGTGATTACCGGGATTCCAGACCACAATGCTTCAATTGTGGTAGTGTGTCCGTTGTAGTTAAAAGTATCTAATAATAAATCGCCAATTTTATATCTTGAAAGATGTTTTTCATAAGTGGGCTCTCTATCCGCAAAGATAATTCTAGAACCATCTATATCTCTCATTTCAAAAAATTCTAAAAGATTTCTCATAGCATATTTATTTGGCTTCCTAATCCATAGAATGCTATCTTCTATGGATTTAAGTATTTCACACCAACATAAAACAGTTTTTAAATTTAATTTTTGCGGTTTATGGAAAGCAACCATAATAAAATTAGTTTGCTTAAAATTGTAGAAATTATTTTTATCAATATTTTCTGAGATTTTTGTAGTATCGTCAAAACACATAAATGTTCCAGAAATATTTATTACTTTTTCAGTAAAATTCTTGACTTCTGTTTCAGGAATAACATGTTTATCAGCTAATAAGTAATCTATTTGATTTGATCCAGTAGTCGAAGGATATGCTAAATAACTAATTTGGATAGGTGCTACCTTCTTAGATAATATTCCCATTCTTGATCCGGCAGTATATCCCATCAAATCAATAATAAAATCTAATTTATCTGATCTAATTATATTTGCAGCTTCATCATCAGACTTAACAGATATATCCCTATAAATATCAAAAGTTTTTGATAATTTTTCTGAAATTTTATCTTTTTTTGTATTAATAGAATAACCATAAATTTCAAATTCTTCACGATTATGCTTCTTAATAACTCCTGAGATTAGAAATGAAACTGGATGAAAAATAAAATTGTTTGAAATATAACCTATCCTTAGTTTTTTATTATTCTGAGGTTTTAATTTAATATGGTCCCTTCTAAAGTTTGAATTAAAAAAATTTATTGCTCTTAATTTTCTTATGTAGTTTTCCTCTTCTAAATAAAGAAATGTTAAAGGTTCACCACCTTGAAAAGACTTAACACCAAAATTTTTTAATTTAGGTTCAAATTTATTAATAATTCTCCATTCAAATGTTTTTAATAACAAGTTATAAAAACCAACAATTGCATTTCCATATGATGGGTTTAGATTTATTGCTTTTATATAAAAATCTTTTGCTTTATCATAATTTTCTATAGTATCAAATAACTTAGCCAAATTGTAAACTACTAAATAATTCTTAGGGTTGACATTTAAAGCACTCAAGAAATATTTTATCGATAATTTATACTCTCTTTGATTCTTATATATAATGCCTAGATTATTAAGAGAGCTAAATAAATTTTTGTTGAAATTCAAAGATTTTAAAAAATATTTTTTTGCTTCGGAAATTTGATTTTCTTTTAGAAATAAACTTCCTAAATCACTATATGAATTTGGATAATTTGGATTTTTTTCTATAGATTTTTTTAATAAATTTATAGCTTCTTTATTATTGGATTTAATAATATTTAAAAAAGCCAGTTGATGTAACTGAAGATAGTCAATTTCATTTGTAATGTATAAATTTTTTAGTAATTTTTCTGCTTTTTTATATTGTTTATTTTGTATCAGCTCGTTGATATCTTTTTTCATTGCAAGAGATAAGAGTAAAGATATCTAATCAATTAAAACTATTATAATTCCTATCCACTACTTTTCCTCCAAATTCTCTTGCTATTACTTCTAGATATCAAGATTGATTTAATAATGATTCATTAAATCTTTAATTCCGGACTACATAATCCAACAAGCTAAATCTTATAGACGGTATCCTTAGAATTATTTTTTTATTCCATTCCTTTACAAAATGTGATTCCATCACTTCACCTAGTTTTTCTAAGTCACTACAGTTCATTAATAAATAATATTTGTGGGCATTGGCTTTTACAAATTCATAATCAGCAAAAAACTTTTTGCACATTTCTTCAAGAAATAAATTATTATCGTCATTTTTAAATTTTTCAAATTTAAAGCTAAAAGTTGAAATGCTGAGTGTATTCATAAAAAAAGATTTTATGCCTCCATATCACTTTTTGGAAAGTCTGGTGCTTTGGGAGTACTTGGTCGCATGTTCTAATCCTTTTGCCGCGTTGAGCTTTTCAGCGATTGCCTAATTTGACTTAGGGAAAAATAAATAACTTTGCTATAAATTTTTTTTATACCTTATAAAACTTTTTATGTATTAAAAACTTGTTTTGCCACCTTCTAAACGATAAAAGAAACATATGGGCAAATACTTTAAGAAGTTTGTTTAAAAAAAGAACTAAAGGAATATCTCGAAATAGTATTAAGGGAAGAAAAAGTCCAACAAGAAAAAAAGTTCATTCCAAATCTAGAAAAATAATAAAAAGGGAAAATAATTATTCTTTTTCTTCATCTATTTTTTCCTCATTAATTATCTTTACAGGTTTTATAAGCCTTTCACTCACAATATTTTTTCTTATTAGGCAATTACAGCCAGTAATTAGAAACGAAAGATTGAGATTTTTATGTACTTATCAACTTGGTGATAAAAAAAGTCAAAGCTATAAAGAATCAAAATTAGAATTAGAAAAGCTTGTTAGAGATAGTGATAAGTATTGTAAGAATTTCCTTCTTCCGAAAGAAAAAAAAGGATTTAAATTATTCCCAATTATTAGAAATATTCTTTTTAGATTTATTTAGTATTTTCCAGGGTGATTTGGGATCACTATATCGCAGTTTCGACTCCTGTAGCGCAGACTATTTAAAACCAAGTCATGGAGAGGTTCCCCATTCTTTTTTTAATGCCCATATTATGACCGCAGTGGTTGTAATTAAATTGCGGCTAAAGATGCTTAATTGAAAGGTGAAGTGTTATTAGTAGGAGCTATTAGTAGGATTTCAAAAACAATTCCAGTCAAAGCAATAGGCAATACCCAAATACCAATAAATCTATGATCAAAAAATCTTAAATGATCTTCACCACTGAAAACACTTCGTAAAGAAGTAAACAGGGTTTCTGGTTGCTTATAAGATGGGCTATTTATAGAAGGAGAATATGGTTTTACAAAAGCTGAAGAAGCAGAAAACTTTGCGATTTTTCTTAAAAAATAAATAGGTAAAACCCATAAAGCAGCGAATCTTCCACCAATCCACTGTCTCGCATTAGGAAGAGCATACTCTTTAATAGATTTATTCTCTGGCATTCCAGATTCCAAATTCTTATAAATTTTTTCTAATGTAGATTCATTACTTGATTTATTGATCATTTGATTTTCAAAATAATTACTTTAAAAGGGGAATAAATAAAAATATTCCTAACTACTAAAATAACTAAAACGTAGTTAGGAATATTTTTGTTGGCTAGGTTCATAAAGACGGAATCTATACCGTTGCAGATTCGCCAAATATCTACATATTCTTTATAAATAAAAAACTCTTTTTTAAAAAGTAAATAATATACATAAGAAGGAATAATATTTAATAATTTAGAGTTTAATTAAGAATTTAATTTAATATTCATGACTATTAAAAAATATTTAAACCTCATTTTCTAAGATTGCGAAAAAGAAAATGAGGTCAAAGGGAGGTTCTCATTACGAACCGCTTTATCAAAGCTAGCGGTTAGTAGATTGCCCTAATATCTACTTATATATTTATATGATGAGTTTCAAAATATAGGAAGATTAATTTTATACAAGTAAGTGTTTAATATTTTATGCGATTATTGCATAGGAACAACTAATTAATGTACTTACTATAGTTATTGAAAGATAAAAAAATGCATAAAGAGAAACTGCAAAAAACAAATACTGTTCTATTGGAATCATGAGAATTTATTAATTAAAAGGGTAAGTAAATTTGTTTAATTTTTTGTTAAAAAGATATTCTCCAAAATATAACTTTGTTCTATTGATTCATTTTTAACAGAAATATTTTTTGGCAAATTATTCTTCGTAGAATTAAAAGCACCCCATTTTTTTAGCCAAAATAAGGTATAAAAAAATGCGATTAAAAATGGTGCTCCAACAATTAAAAACCTAATGTCCATCAAAATTTCCTATTAATAAGTTTTAAACTGCATTGCCAATATTGCTCCAAGGAAGAAAACGGTTGGAATCCCTAGTGCATTGACTGCTGCGGTTCTTACAGTAAATACTGGATAACCTTCTGCTGGTCTACCAGTATCAGGAATTAATGCTGAATCTTCCCATATTTGATAATTTTTAAAAGGAGCTACTCCCTTCTTTGGTAATCCTAGTGGTGTTAATCTAAATACATCCCACCTACCTAACCAAAAGACTGTGAATATCCATGAGAATATTATTGGAGTAATAACAAGTAAAATCCTAAAATCCATTTCTAAAAAGTAATAATAAATGTGATTATTATTTTGTCTTTTTTAGTTAAATAAATGATTCGATCATTAACTTATATTTAAAGAAAAACTCCTAATAACATTGCCTCTAATCATTAGTAACATAATGAAATGATTAATTAATTTATTTAAAGTATATTTTTTTGGATTGCGATATTTAGACATTTTTTTTGATGTAGATTCTAGTTAATTGAAGAACAAATATGGAAACTTTTAGATTCTTACTTTTTGGTTTTGCGGGAGTTAGTGTAGTTTTTTGGGTGGCAATAATAGCTTTATGGCATGCATATATGTTTCCAAGATTCTTCAATGAAGATAAAGGTTTAAATGCTGTTATCAATCAAGAAATAAAAGTTTCAACAGATCCAATTTTAGACAGTTTGGTTAATAGCAATAATTTCAAAAATAGAGACAAATATTCAATGAAAAATTTGGTTATTGCAGACTTTTCATCAGCAAGTAATAATTTCAAACTAAATAAACTCTACACAACAGTAATGATTGGAGTTACTTTTGCAAGTTTTATTTTTCTCACTTATGGATTAAGTAGTTCAATAACAACGGTAAGTTAAATGGAATCTTTATATGTAATTGTTTTTATTACTTGCTTTATTTATTTAATTTTTGACTCATTCAAAAATATTAATTTTAAATAAATTGCTAATGTTTTTTGCCAGCTAATAAAAATTTTCTTCTTATATAAAAAAATACTAATGTAGTTATTATCATTACAGGTGGATGAAATGATATTGAATTTAGATATTCGAGGTAATCAAATGATTCCAAAATTTTTGCACTTAATTTCCTAAAACTATATTTCATCTCTCAAATTTTTATTGATTTAAATAGATCAATATCATGTATAAAATGCTAGTTAAATTTTTCTTAAATACTATTTTGCGGACAAATATTACTTTATTTGTCAAAACAAACCTCACAGAACTAAGAAAAAAAGAAATAGATTGAAAACCTCTTGCTATTCTTACCCTGTCAAGTAATTTGGTAGATCTTGGTGGATTTGTTCTTATCCAATAGCCTGCAAAAAATAAAAATATTTAGTTGACTAAATAACTTTTTTAACCTATTTAGCATTTTTATTTTTTAAAATAAATAAAATTTAAATTTTAATAAAATGACTAAATTTAAAGATAACTTTTCTAGCGAAAGCTTTTACCCAGATAGTAATTATTATCTTGACCAAGATAATAATCCTAAAGACGAGCCAATTTCAGAAGATCAAAAATCCAATATGGGGAGAAATTTTGAATGGCCAAATACTTATTGGTTTATTGCAGAAAGAACAAATGGGAGGCTTGCAATGATAGGTTTCATGGCTGTCATTATTAACTACACCTTATTTGGATGGATAGCTTATCCAATCCTTTAAATGAGTAATTCTAATTTTGACAAAAATGGTTTAGATAAGTCTGGAACACACTGGCTACAATATACTGCGTTTGTTGTAACTGCATTTGCTATATATTTTGGCTGGGCATTTTTCAATGATGCCAATTTCCATCAATTCTCTTTAAAAATATTCAAGTTCTTGAATTGCAATGGATATAACCCATTAAGTTATTGCGTGAAGCGTTGGAAAGTAGACTTTTATCCTTAAAGAAGTCATCAGTACTAGGTCTTACTTGTTAGTTAATTCAAATAGATCAAGAGTATAAAGATTTATCGAAAATACAAATAACAAAGATCAATTTTTAAATATTTGTTTATTGACTCTGGGAAGGTTACTTAATAAATCGGGCAAAGAGCCACCTGTCATAAAAACCAGAAAAGAATTAAAGAAATATCTAGCTAAAGAAGCATATTAAAATTTAATTGCTCAGGGCTGGAGCATAACCGAGTAAGATTAAACAAAATAAGAGAGCTAAGGCTGCTAAACCTTATAAAGTGGTCAAATAATTACTAATTATTAGTTTTCAGCGGAGCAAATAGTAACCGTTTCATAGTCTTTAAATTATTTCTTCCAAAGTAGAAACATATAAATCTTGAATTTTTGCTATCAAATTGACTTTATCTTCCAAATTACTTTTATTTATTTTTTTGATCATTCATGTGTTTTCGAGGAGTTTTCGAGTAATCTATTTAATTGTTGAAGTTCTTCTTTACTAAATTCTCTATATTCTCCTGTTGGCAGGTCTAACTTAATATTCATAATTCTTACACGCTTTAATGATCGTACTCTATATCCTAAGACCGCACACATTCTTCTAATCTGGCGGTTAAGTCCCTGTGTAAGTATAATTTTAAATTTTCTTGGGCCCAATTGTTTTACGAAACAATTTTTAGTTATTGTGTCTAATATTTCAACTCCATTACTCATTTTTTGAATAAAGTCGTTATCAATCGGACGATTAACTTTTACAATATATTCTTTTTCATGATTATTTCTTGCTCTGAGTATTTTATTTACGATATCTCCATCATTAGTTAAAAAAATTAATCCCTCACTGAGCTTATCTAATCTTCCAATAGGGAAAATTCTTTTAGGGTATTTAATAAAATCTACGACATTATTGGGTTCTACTTTTCTATCTGTTGTGCAAACAATTCCTACAGGTTTATTAAAGGCTAAGTATATGTTTTTTTGTCTCTTTGATTTTTCTATTCTTTGACCTCTAACCTCTACCTGATCAATATCTTCGACTTTGGTTCCAATTTCTGGAATTTTGCCATTAATGGTTACCTTTCCTTCTAGGATTAATCTATCTGCTTCTCTTCTAGAACAATAACCGACTTCACTTAAATATTTATTTATTCTGATAGCCATTTTGGATGTTTCATTTTTATCTGAACTAAATAGAAGAATTTACTTATCTCCTCATATTTTAGATCGGCTGTCAATTTCAGTTAGTATTCTCATTATTATATTTCAGATAATTTTCATCAGTAATTTATATCGATCAGATCTAACTCTCTTTTTAATTCCAATTTTTTTCAATTTTCCTCCATCCCTTAGAAAGTAATCTTTCATAAATTTCTCTAGCCAAATCTATTTCAACAGAAACTGTATTTGTCATGACTGGTGGTTTGTTTGCTGATCCACCCACTATTTTTCCAGTATCTATAAACATATACTCAAAAACTCCATCAACGCTCTTATCGTTTTTCATAAATCTTTTAACTTCTGATCTATTTAAATTAATCAACCAATAAGATTTAGCCATTAATCTAACCTTGGAATTAGTAAGCGTTCCATTTAAAACAAACTCATTTGATCTGTATATTTTTTCTTTACATCTTCTAATAGCCAACCATAAGGTGACCAACTCATCATGATTGGAAATAATCCTTTTAATTCATCTGCATCTTTAACTTGCTCTGTCCATCTTTCTTCATATCCATTAGGTACGATCACAGGCATGCGGTGATGTAGAGGTTTAATTAAATCATTTGGTTCAGTTGTTAAAACGCAGCAACTCTCAAGTTCTGCTCCATCTGGTGAAGTCCACTTACTCCAAATTCCTCCTAACCAAAAAGTCTCATAATTTGCTTTTCGAACAAGATATTTTTTCTCAAAAAAACCACTCGCAGGTATTAGGCACCTTTTATGTTTCCAACTTCCACTAAATAATTTTTTTTCTTCTACGGTTTCTGATCTTGCATTAAATGGTCTTGGTCTCCCTTTATCAAGAGGGTCTCTGGACCAAGGAGAAATAAAGCCCCATTTCATAAAAGTTGTTTTAATACTTCCTTCGTTTTTAATTACAAGAACAGGATCATTAGGTCTTATAAGACTTTGAGTCTCATATTTAGAATCAAGTCCACTTGGATAGTCTTGTTTCAAAATCTTTGGCAACTTCTCAAATTTAGTTTTAAGCTCAAATCTTCCGCACATTGATTTTTGAAATATTTTTAAAATTCACTTAAAAACAGCAAATTTCCCTTATTTTAGATCTACTTTCAGGTTTCTCAAATAAAAAACAATTTTTTGATTGTAGAAAATTTTAATCTAAATAATTAAAAGAAAATATAGAAATTGAAAAGCTTCCTCAAATTTAATTTGAATGTTTCAAAATTAAATCATGACTGATCCAATTCTCTATTTATCTATGTTATTGGGACTTGGAGGAGTTCTTGTATTAATCTCTTCCTTTCATGATGATGACGATGGTGATGACGATGGAGAAAAATATATTTATAATCTTGAAGTAACTAACTTAGCGAGATAATTGATATTTTTATATAGTAATAGTTATGATGAAAATTTCTAGCCGAAACAGAACTTTTTAAATTTAGAGTTACATACGAGTAACGAAGTTATTGCCCAACTTTTCAGGTAAACGATTTCATTTTATTCATTTTCAAATTAAGTTGTTGGTCCTCTATCCGTATATGTTTGTGCCCTAAACCGTACTTCTTTATTAGTCGGTTGATAAGCATCTCTAGTTAGAACATAGTCATAACAGAAATAATTCAAATGCCTTCAACACCAATAAAATCTTGTAATAAATATGTATTGAGTTACAAAGATTCATCAAATAAAACACATGAAGTTGGCTTCTACGCGCGCGATGCATATGATTGCTTAATGCTTGCGAGAGAATTCAACTCTTACGTTCATGACAATCCAGGATCTGTAATCAGAATCCAAAAGAAATTTTGAGGAAATTAATTATGAATTTAAAAAGATCACCATTCGCAATTCAAGATAAAAATGTAAGAGATCTTGATAATACAAAAGATTATCCAACAATTGCAGATTTAATGAGGGAACAGAAAGTTCCACATGATGAAGGAAATACAGTTCACCACCGTAGAGATTTAGACTCCCTCGGTTAGTTTACGAGAATGTCTATTTACTAATTTTTGAAATTAAAGATCATGATGAATGCTAATTGCTTTTCATTCATAAGATAATATTTTCTTTATCAATTTTTTTTAAGCTCTTTAGTAGTATATACGCAATATCTTTCTTTATTTCATTAATAGCAACTCTATACTTTTCAGGTTCAGTTAAGGGCATTTTTATTAAATTGTATTAACTTTCAATTTCTTTAGAAGAAAATTTTTCCATAAAAATAGGTACTACCCTTTTATATTAAATCAACAGTCAAACACACAAAAAATTAACTATTAGTTAGAGACTGCTGCAATTTCTTTATGGACGGAAAGAAATTCTTTATCCGTTAGAACTGGTGTAACTTCAATTTCTATTCCAAAATTATCGACCCAGATACTACTCCATTTCCAAATGTTCTGATGATTTGAAGATTCAACTATTGCCCAACCATTAGCTCCCTCAGGATTTACTACTCGATTAAGAACTTTAAACCCATCAAATTCATCACCTTCGCATCCTCCTTCAACAAAACCCGCAAAAGCTTCGGCCCCTTGCATATGACTTTCTTGATCTGGAAATTGCCAGTGTACGATGTAAGTTTGCATGAATAAAATTATTTTTTTAATTATTAATTATCGAATTTAAAAATTAAATAAAAAGTCTTTAAACACTAATTTTAAAGGGCTTAAGCCTAAAAGTGAAAATAGCAAAAAAAAAGACTCTTACGAGCCTAGGTGATGGGGACTCCTATAATGACAAATTAAACAGAAACAAACAACCCCATCAATAGGTAATTTTAAGTACTTACAAACACCATATATAGTGCTAAGATTTTAAAAAAGGCTGGGTGATGGGGATTATCCCGCTTTTTGATTGGGGCGAAGCTAACGCCCTTTTTTTTATGGAAAAATTTACTTTAATCAATAAAGCCAAATCGAGGATTAAAATATTTGAACCTTTTGAAGATAGTTCTAAGAACTCCTCTATGGTTAATGCAATTTTAATCTCTTATGGTTGCGTTTTTAAGCGATCAAGTTAGCTAGTTATAAAAGGGTCTCGGATTGAATCTATCGAAGACGCGAAAAACGAATATAAAAAACTTTTAGAGGAAGGGTGGAAAAAACTTATAGATTCAATAGTTTTTTAAAAAAAAAATGGTGAATAGGTAGGTACTTTACCCAAAATTTGACATTATTAGAAATGAATTGCTAGATAAGCATCAGAATGGAAGATTGAACATGAAAAAAGACATTTATTCAAATATTAAAGATTCAGATGCTTTGGATAGTTTTTTTGAATGTATAACTTCTTGTAGCATCAATAGTGAGGGAGTAGATTGCACAACAGCATGTTATTTAAAACATTTAGAACCAAACAATATCGATTACCCTTTAAAATTTGCATAAGAACGCTCATTTATAATTGTTATATTTCATTGATGTTATTTCCACCTCCTCAAGTTATTTTTGGTCTATTGCTTTTATCTATAGCAGTAGTTCTTATCTGGGATATTAGATACAATCCTTTTGGAGAAGACGAAGACGGAATTTAATCTTCAACTAGGAAGCTGATTTGTAGGTGGTGCGCGAAATTGCCGTTTCTTTCTTTTGAGTCTTTTGTAAGCGACTAAAGAGCCAAAAAATAACAATGTAATAGCTATTGAGTTAATCATATCGGGTAGTTTATATATATATAAAAACAAATATGTTCAAAATATCAATGACTAAAGTTATTTTTTCAAAAAGTGATTCATTATGGACTAATTTTTAATATTTCGCTTTTTCATTAGGTACCTAAAACAACCAAAAGAAGATCCTTATCTGCCCAAAAGTAATTGCTATGTAATAAGAATCACTTTTTCTTATTTCTCATTTGATATTGCAGAACAGCTTTAAGATGTTGTACTTCTTTTTCTAAAGTCTCAATTCTTTTTTCTAGTTCTTCATTAGTTGCCATATTTTTTAGAGGTAAATTTCTTGATATTTATACTATTAAAAAGCGACTTGTTAGTTAAGGTAAATGTCTAATAAGTAATAGAACCTATTGATATGCAAAATCCCTCTAGATAAATTATGCAGAGTATAAAATTAGGGGTAATTTATGAGTGGAGATTATGAGACACTAGAAATAAATCAACCTAAAATTACATATTTTCAGAAAAGATCCGAAAATAATACAGAATGGTTAGATGAATTAATCAACCAAATTGAAGATATGAAAAACAATATATCCAAATCTGCTTAATGACAGAAAAAGAGTTTAAGGAATTAGAGAAATTTGCAGAAGAAAATGGATACAATGACGAGTTAAAAGATATATATTTAAGGGAGGTTATTGACAAAAATAAAGAATACGAATGAGATCAAATTTTAGACCAAACATTCGACTAGTTACAAACATTCTTTTAGTTATTGGTACTTTTGCAATTGCTTTAAAGATTACTCCAATAGCAGAGGTATATAAGGAAAAAAATTTATGTATTAAATATTTAAAACATCAAATAGATCGAGACAAACTTATCAAAAGACTAAAAATAGTTAAACAAGCAAATCCATCTAGTATTTGTGACTCCATTCTTAAAAGTTAAAAATGCGTATTATTCTTAGAAATTTTAAATTTTTTATTTTTTTATTTTTCTTATCTCTAAATTTCAATAATTATTCTCTTGCACATATGAAGGGTACATTTCTTTCTGAGGAGGAAGCTGAAAAAAGGGCTTTAGAACTTGGTTGTGAAGGAATACATAAGAATCAAGATAAATGGATGCCATGCAAAAACGAAAAAGAATTACATATCTATTTGAGGAAATAGATGGAAAAATTAAAAACAAATCAAAGAAAAATTCACAGAAAAATAACCGCAATTTCAGCAATCCCCTTACTAATTACTATTGTATCTGGGACTATTTATAGTATTCTTCAACCATTAGGAGTAGATGCTTTTTGGTTAATAAAATGGCATACGGGTAATTTTGGAATTATTAATTTGCAACCTTTTTACTCGATATTTCTTGGTATAGCTTCAATAATCTCAATAATATCTGGGGTTAAACTATTACAAAAAAAATATTAGATATATTCTAAGCCAAGCCAAAATCTAACTAATTAATACTATTTGCGCCCCCACTTACTAAGAAAATTATCGCTCCTAGTGCCATTGTTGCTACACCCATATAAGGGTATTTCTTAATTCTTGATTTAGTAATCGGAAGCCACGAAAGGTATCTATCAGATATATCTAATTCATTTTTTTGTCTAGGTGGCAATCCTAATTCTTCTCTTCTTTTAGCTTCGCCCATAATCTTAA
The DNA here is from genome assembly GCA_002025975.1 of Prochlorococcus sp. HOT208_60m_813B04. Lineage (GTDB taxonomy): Bacteria > Cyanobacteriota > Cyanobacteriia > PCC-6307 > Cyanobiaceae > Prochlorococcus_A. The sequence goes on along the minus strand of MWOU01000119.1, from coordinate 3,838 downwards.
ATTTGTTTATGTATAAATTTTAAAAATTATGTTCTACACCTGCGAGTTAACTTTATTAAAAACAGAGGTCCTTTGTAGATAAACGAATTATTTAAAATTTATTTAGCCTTCTTTAAATATAGATTCTTTGTATTTGCCTGATCTGATGTAAATAACAAAATTAAGATAGTTCCAACTAGAAATGAAAAAATCATTGTCAAACCAACAACTTCAACCATTTCACTAGGCAGATAATTTAGAAACATTAATGCATAGAGCTCTTATATTAAACTTAGCAATTGTATTTTTTATGTAAAGTAAGTATTCCTCCTTAAATTTCGAAAAGAACTTTCAGAGACTTTTTAATCTTTATTTATTTTTATTTGCGGGATAAATCTAGTTCTAGCCGATAACAATTATCTTACTTAGCTATTCCTATTTTCTTAAGCAATTTCAGGTAAGGCAAGGCCCAATTACCAAAGGTAAAAGAGATTGTCGTATTTTGTGTAGTTGGAAATAATGTTTTAGAACGTGTAGAGGCTAATTTAGAAAATATCTTAATAGTCTCTACTTCTAGATTATCCATATACAATTTTTTTTGAACACCTCGATCTTTCTTTTGGGGCAAATAATTTTCTATAAACCATAAAACTTGTTCTAAATTTGATTTATTGGGTGAGGTTTTAATTTGTTTTTTTTTTAACATATTTATTTACCTCTTAATTACTGAATTAAATTTGCCATTTATATAATTTAAATCAATAGTAAAAGCATCAAAATTATGTTCTTTTTAATAATCGATAATCAAGAAAATAAATTAATAATTACGTTGTTTTTATAAAAATAAAAAAAGAGAGGGATAAAACCCCCTCTAAATTAATCAGTTTCAAAAAAGATTTTAAATTTTTGAGTCTTTCAATTTCATTTCCTTTTGTGTTTTCCTGATTCTTTCTTCAAAGACGGATCTTCTATATGGAGTAACTTCTCCACTTTTAGTAGCCAAAAGTTGGGCTTCATATAGCCTATTGGCTCTTTTGATTTTTTCTCTTATTTGTAAGAGGTTATTCATGATTTTTGCAGTTAATGAGAATCCCGTTCCCTACTCCCATTTCATGCATCCAGAGATATAAACTTGGATGAACGTATGTGAACAATAACATCTTTAAAAAAATTCTGCGAGAGTAATTTTTACTAAATTTTTCTCAGAAAAATAAATATTGAATAGATAGTATAAACAAGGTTTTAATATTTCCTAAATTAGGATAAGAAAATTGTTTGCGACCCATCATTATTATCCTTAATCACTATTTTTTTATTAGGGAAAATATCTGATAAAATTCTTTTCAAATTTGAATTATCTGAATGAATTATATTACTCATATTTTCTGAATTAATTTTCCAATTTTCATCTACAAATAGTTCTTTTTCATCGCCTTTTTCATTCTCCAGTGATGTCTTATTTAGAATCTTAAGTAACATTTCTGAATCATAATCAATAAATTCTTCAGGGCTCTCTTTAAAATTTTCAATCATTATTTAGAAATCTAATGTTTCTAAATCTTGCATAAGAAATTTGAAGAATACAAGGTATTAATTACCTAAAAATTTCTTTTAAAGAAAATTCGGATGAAGTTAAAATATTTCTCAAAAAAATTTAATTTCAAAATAGCAAAAGAACGATATTTAAAAAAGATTAATTAATAATTTACACCATTTAATTACTTATAAATTTGCAAATAAATTCAGAAAAAATGTCAAGAATAATTCAAAAAAATTAGACTTTTAAGATGGTTAAACTCATTTATGATACAACAGTTTATCTTTATGGCTTCATCCTGATCTATCATTCTTTATGTTTTTTATTTATACTAATAAAGGAGCTTTCTAATTTAAGCAGCTAAGTTTTCCTCAGATTTAGACTTAATCATTGCAGCTTTTTTTAATAAACTAACTACTTCTTTTCTTCCAACTGCATTATCAGCTTGACGCATTATTTCAGCATATTTTTTATTTATGTTTTTCATAAATAGTTTTAATTTAATCCAAAATTACAGCACCATTAGTTTGTGTCAATCGTAAATAAGTCTCATATATTATTTCTTTGAATGTTTTTTACAATTAAGATTACTAATTGTTTATCCTTGAAGTTTTTTTAATTAATGATGCCAAAGAATCATAAATATCAAAATTAACAACCCTCATAATTTTGCAATATTAAAGGGTTTGAAAACATAAAATAAACCTCCGATTAGGATCAATATTGCAGTTCCATAAAAAAGAAAAAGGATAATTGGATATTTATATAATGTAGACCTAACTTTTTGTTGTATAGCTTTTTTATCAAGTTGAGGCAACTTTATTTCTTCAGTTTTTTCTCTAGGAGGAATACCTAAATTTTTTCTTCTCTTTGCCTCTCCCATAATTAATACTAAGGAATTCCCATACATTTTAAATAATTGTTATCAGCTAAATCTAGAATTTGATTCCATTCTTCATGAGATGTTTCCAAATGATTTTTAAAATCTTTTTGAAATTTAAGAATACATCTTTTTTCTATATTTTCTGGAGAATTATAATTTCTTAAAAAAGTAACGGTCAAATACGATAATGATGAAAAAACTATAATCACTTTAGCAATTCTAAAACTATTCATATCGTAGATGTAATTTCCTCTTAACTAAATAAGTTGCTTTTTGGTTTTATAATTAATTCAATAATATTAAGAAAAATTATCAAATGCTAAATTCTATAAATTTTAATCATTTGCCTATTCAGGATTTGGTTGTTTCCGGGTTAATAATATTTATAATGTCGACGATTATTGCAAATATTTATGACCCATTATTAGGAATAACTTATGCATTTGGGAATATACTTACTCTTACTTTTTTGAGTTGGTTATACAAAGAAACCTGGAGTGATCCAAAGAAATAAATCAAATTCAGAAAAAGATCAATAAAAAAACTACTTCTGTATTTTTAACTTTGAAGAATACTTTAAATTAACAATGTAAGTTGCAATAAGAGAAAGTATCAAAAAAAATAATAAGCTTTCTAAGGTAGATTGGGGCATAACCATGAATAGTACCAAAATTGATATATCTTTAGAGAAACGAATTCTGAAAAAAAATCAACCCTTTCATTATTTTTTATTCTTAAATTTATAAATTTAATTTGTCTTATAAAATCTCTGAGATTTAAGTTTATATTATTTCGAAAAATATTTTTCTGCCCTCCTTAAGGCTTTTATTGCGCCTTTATAATCAAGATTTTTTAATCTTTCCTTACTTTTTTGTTCCAACATTTCTACTATTTCATTTCTCCTTATTTCATCAACTTTCAGCTTATGATCAAGAATAAGATCAAATTTTGAGGAATATAAACAAGATAATTCTTCTCTATATTTTTCAATAATTTTTTCGTTACAAGATTTGGATTTCAATATTGCATTAGCCTGCAGTTTGTCATCTATTGCCCCTTTAAAATTTCCTAGTTTAAATTTCTTTTCACTTGATCTCGTTAGCTTAATAATATTTCCCAATATCAATTCATTAGAATCTTTCATCAATTTATCTGTCACTAAGTTAATGCTATCAGAATAAAGTAAAAACAAAATATTTTTTAATACGCAAATAAAACAATTAACCAATTACAAGTCCTTTATCAAGAAGTAAATCGAAAACCTCCACACTTTTTGTTTTCCCAAATTTGGGAGGCTTATGTAAATCTAATATTTCAGCAAGGCACATAATCCAATAAGTATTTTTTTTTAAATTTAGACTTTCGCAAATATGGGTGGGAGCAGATTTAAAACAGCCAAATTCTGTTGATATATTAATGTTCATGATTTGAGTTTCAAG
>MWOU01000012.1 GCA_002025975.1 Prochlorococcus sp. HOT208_60m_813B04 | reverse complement strand
CATTGGATGTGAAAGAAATACCAGCAAAGAATTAATATCAAATTCTTTAAATAACTTATTAAAGTCCAGAAATTTATCCAAGTATTCAATTGCAGGACTAGCAACTGTTGATATTAAGAAAGATGAGAAAGGAATTTTAGAACTTGCTGAAGAAAAAAACTTGCCTATAAAGTTTTTTAGTAAAGAAAATCTTTCAACAATAATTGTTCCAAATCCTTCAAGTGTTGTAGAAAAGGAAATTGGCACCCCTTCTGTAGCGGAAGCCTCTTGCTTACTCGCAGCAGGAGAAAAATCAAAATTATTTGAAGAAAAAAGAATTTTTAAAAATCAATCTGGGGCAGTAACTATCGCTGTAGCAGAATCAAAAAATCAATATAATCCAACCCATGGCGAAATACATATTATTGGAAGTGGGCCTGGTGATATCTCCTTCCTAACAAGTAATGCAAAAAAAGCACTTTCAAGATGTACTGTTTGGATCGGATACAAAATGTATTTAGATTTAATTAAGTCCTTAAAAAGGAGTGATCAAGTTTTAATTGAAAGTAAACTTACTGAAGAAAAAAGGAGATGCATTAAAGCAATTAAACTAGCTGAGGAAGGAATAAAAGTGGCCTTAATTTCTTCAGGTGAATCTGGATTTTATGGCATGGCAGGTTTACTTTTAGAATTACTTCAAAAAATCAAAAAAGAATATAGACCTTACTTTGAGGTGCATCCAGGAATAAGTAGTGTTCAATTAGCGGCTGCGATTAGTGGAGCACCACTAATGAATGACTTTTGTTCAGTAAGCTTAAGCGATAAATTAACTCCGTGGTCTCTAATAGAAAAAAGAATTGAAGGAGCTCTTGTGGGTGACTTTGTAATAGCTTTATTTAATCCTCAATCCATTGAGAGAAATTGGCAACTAAAAAGTGTAATAGATATATGTTTACAATCTAGACTTGGAGATACTCCAGTTTTAATAGCTAGGCAAGTAGGGAGAGAAAATCAATCAAAAAAATTTTTTACTTTAAACACCATTCCTTTAAAAGAGATTGATATGTTATCAATCATTATTATTGGCAATTCTCAAACAACCTTAGTTGATGAAATTTTTCTCACTCCCAGAGGATATTTACAAAATTAAGTTTAGATAATAAATAAATTATCCATAGAATTTTTTCTTTGCTTTTTTTTAATAAGAATACTAATCTTCTATAAAGGATTAAGAAAATTCATTGAAAAATATTGGTTTAATTTTATTTGACATAGATGGTGTAATACGCAGCGTAGAGAATAGTTACAGACTTTCATTAAAGAAAACAGTCTACAAATTTTCTGGATGGGAGCCAAGTTATATGGATATTGATAATGCCAAAAATGAAGGGATCTGGAATAATGACTGGGATTTAAGTTTAGAATTTATAAAAAGATTTAAAAAAAGAGAGAACTTAAACCTTGAGATTCCAACAAGAGAAGAGATAGTTAAATGTTTTGAAGAATTTTACTTTGGTGGAGATCCAAATAAAGATAGTAATTATTGGTCTGGTTATATAACAAACGAGGAGTTATTAGTTGATAAAAATTTTTTTGATTTAATTCAAGGTAATGGAATAATCTGGGGTTTTGTTAGTGGTGCAGAGTCTGCTTCTGCAAAATTTGTTTTAGAAAAAAGACTTGGACTAAAATCACCACCATTAATATCTATGGGAGATGCCCCTGACAAGCCTGATCCTAAAGGTTTTATTAACTTATCAAAAAAGCTTATTGGAGATAAACTTGGCGAATCAAATATTCCCATTGCATATGTAGGAGATACTATTGCAGATATAAATACAGTTATAAATGCTAGGAAGGAAATACCATCTCAGAAATTCATAAGTATCGGAATAGCTCCACCTCATTTACATTTAAATTCTCGATTAAAAGAACGTAATTCTTACGAAACAAATCTTAGAAATGCTGGCGCTGATTTAATTTTGAATTCTATTTATGAACTTAAAGATATTAATCTTGACTTGTTTTAAAACAAATATTAATTAAAATTTTCTAAATAAATCACGGAGAGGGAGGGATTCGAACCCTCGACAAAAGTTACCTCCTGTAACTCCTTAGCAGGGAGCCGCTTTCAACCACTCAGCCACCTCTCCAGTTCTTATACATTATCAATTTTTTTGCAAACATTCAAAATTTTTTATTTAATCGAAATGTCTAATCAACTTGAACTCTCGGTAATCTATTTTTAAAAGAACAAAGAATTTCCCACGGTATAGTATTAGATTTTCTTGCCCATTCAAGAGGAGAAATTGTTTTATCTCCATCAGAACCTAGTAATACCATAGTACTCCCAACTTTAATTTCACTTGAACCTGTTATGTCCACCATCATTTGATCCATAGTTATGGATCCAACTTGGGGATAAAGGTTATCATTATGAATAACGTTTATCTTTCCTGAAAGATTTCTTGGTACTCCATCTGCGTATCCAATACTTAATACAGCTAAATTAGTTTTTCTATGACTTACAAATTTACCTCCATAACTTACACCAACTCCTGGATCAATAGTTCTAATAAAAGCTACTTTGGCTTTCAAAAATAAAGCTGGTTTAAGTGATAAATTTTTATCTATTTTGTCTAAAGGACTGTATCCATACATAGAAAGCCCAACACGTACCATATGAAAATGAAAATCTTTGTTAATAAGCATTCCTGCAGAATTAGCCAAATGAATCTTAATTTCATTATTTCGATCAAAATTAATTTGCTTTAATATTTCATTAAACTTCAGTCTTTGTAGTTGTGTAATACTTTTAGGATCTAATACGTTAGCTTCATCTGCAGAAGATAAATGACTATATATTCCTTCTATTAAAATGTTCTCAAAAGATTTAATTTTTTCAAATTGCTGAACAAATTTACTGTATTCAAATCCTAATCTTGACATTCCCGTATCAACCTTAAGATGTAAAAGAAATTTCAATCCAAATTGCTTACCAATGTTATTGCAAATTAAACATTCTCTTATACTACTGATAGTTGGCATAAGATCATTTTTAAAACATATAATAAGATCCCTTTTCGTATAAAGATTTCCTAGGATAAGTATTGGTTTTTTAACTCCAGAAGAACGAAGCTTAATGCCTTCATTTAATGTGGCAACACCTAATTGAGATGCTCCACCTTTGATAGCATACTCTGATACTAATTTCGCATCATGTCCATATCCATCAGCTTTAACGACTGCCATAAATTGACAATTTTTACTTAATTTTGATCTTAACTTTCTAACGTTTTTTTCTATTGCTTTACCTTTTACTTCTATCCATGCTCTTTGTTTTAGATCTATATCTTTTTCAAAATTTGGAAATTTGTCAAAATTAAATACTTGATTTGTTTGCCTATTTTGCATTAACTTTGCACAAATATATGCGCTTATTGAAATATACAGTTAGCATGACATGTAAATTGTATTTTGGCATGGGCCAGACTCTAGTTCTCAATGCATCTTATGAACCTTTAAACATCACTTCCTGGCGAAGAGCTGTAATCTTGATGATTAAAGGTAAAGCAGAAAGCTTAGAGGAAGACAAAACATATTCAATTCATAGTGGGAAAAAGTTGCCGACAGTTATAAGACTTCGTTACTACGTCAAAGTTCCTTTTAGAGAGGTTTCTTTAACAAGAAAAAATATTCTTCTGAGAGATAATAATTCTTGCCAATACTGCAACTATAGGGGTAGTGACCTATCAATAGATCATGTTTTACCGAGAAGCAGAGGTGGAACAGATAACTGGGAAAATGTTACTACTGCATGTCTCAGATGTAATGTACAAAAAGGTAATCGAACCCCCGAAGAGGCGAATATGCCCTTAAAACGCCGGCCTTATCGTCCATTAAGTAATCTAAATTTTGAAGCTACAAGACAAATTGACTCTGGCAAGCATAAAGAATGGAGTAAATACGTAATAGGGGTTGCAATTTAATAAAAAAATCTTAATTTACTTCTTTATTAAAGTCTGCCATCATTCTTTTTTGTTCTTGCGCTATGCATGCATTAATCACTTCTTCTAATTGACCAGCAAGAATTGGCTCAAGAGAAAAATTGGAACCTAATCTATGATCAGTTGTCCTGTTATCTTTAAAATTATAAGTTCTGATTTTTTCACTTCTATCGCCTGTGCCAACCTGGGAAAGCCTTTGTGATCTCTCTTTGGCATTGGCTTCTTTTAATTGAATTTCATACAATTTAGCTCTTAAAATTTCCATTGCTCGTTCGCGATTTTGCAACTGTGATCTTTCTTGAGTACAAAAAACTCGTATACCTGTAGGCTTGTGGAGAAGATCAATAGCTGTCTCTACCTTATTAACATTTTGTCCCCCTGCGCCTCCTGATCTTGCTGTTCCAACCTCAAGATCTGTTGGATCAATTTTAACCTCAACAGGATCAGCCTCAGGCATAACGGCAACTGTAGCAGTAGAGGTGTGAACTCTACCTTGAGATTCAGTAGCTGGAACTCTTTGGACTCTATGTACACCAGCCTCAAATTTAAGTTGACTATAAACAGAATCTCCCTTAACGGAGATAACTAGCTCCTTAAATCCACCCATATCTGACTCGGAAGCACTAACAGGTTTTACGGACCATCCAATTTTTTGTCCATATCTTTCATACATTCTTGCTAGATCGCCCGCCCAGATACAAGCCTCGTTGCCTCCAGCACCGGCTCTGATTTCTAACATTACACTTCTTTCATCTCTTGGGTCTTTTGGCAATAAGGCGATTGTGGTTTTTTGAATCAGTTCACTCTTAGATTCCTCTAGGATTATTAATTCCTCATTTATCAAAGATTCCATTTCTTTATCATTTCTATTCTCTTTTAGTAGATTTTTTGAATCTTCGATTTCTTTATCAGTATCAAGCAACTTATTAAAATCAATCACCAAAGGTTCCAATTTTGACCTTTCTCTTGCTATGGATTCTAATTTTTTGGGATCATTAGCTATATCAGGATCTGCAAGTTGAACTTCCAAATTTTCAAAACTTTCTGAAGCAGTTTTCAACCTTGCAATTAATGTTGAGTATTCCAATTGAAATTGTGCTTAATTTTGAAAATTCTATTTTTTAGAATCTTTTTCTTCTTTTTGATCTTTTGATGTGGCTGAATTAGCTGAACCCATTCCATATTTTTTCATAAACCTATCGACTCTACCTTCTGTATCAAGAATCTTTTGAGTTCCGGTGAAGAAGGGATGATTTCCACTCCAAACATCAACATGTAATTCAGGCTGGGTGGAGCCAGTAGTCATTACAACTTCTCCATTACAAATAACTTTTGCATCTGGATACCATTTTGGATGAATTTCTGATTTTGGCATAATTTAAATTCCTTTAACGTTTGGAGAATTGAGGAGCCTTTCTTGCTTTTTTAAGACCATATTTTCTTCTTTCCTTAGCTCTAGGATCTCTACTCAGATGGCCTTCCGTTTTTAGCGGTTTCCTATTGTCAGGAGATAATTCGCAAAGTGCTCGAGCTGCACCTTGCTTTATAGCATCTGCTTGGCCAGTCAATCCACCACCAAAAACATTTACCAAAATATCATAAGAATTTTCAAGGCCTAATGTTTGCAAAGGTGCTTTTATTGAATTTAAGTGCAGGGGATTAAAGTTTAGATAATCATCTCCAGAACGACCATTAATTTTTATAAGTCCATTTCCTGGAATCAAGCGAACTCTGGCTACTGAAGTTTTTCTTCTTCCAGTTCCCCAATACACAGCTTTGTTTTTTATTTGACTGTTCATTTTGATAAATTAACTATTTAATAATACAGGATTCTGAGCAGCATGAGGATGATCAGCACCTTTATAAACTTTTAGTTTTTTAAACTGCTGTCTTCCTAAAGAATTATGAGGCAGCATGCCCTTGACAGCTTGCTCGATGATTCTTTCAGGAATTCTTTCTTGTAAAGACTCAAATTTTTCAATTTTCATTCCTCCTGGTCTTCCAGAATGTCTCCTGTACAATTTTTGTGATGCTTTTTTACCTGTTACCTCAACTTTCTCTGCATTTACTACAATGACAAAATCTCCAGTATCTAGATGAGGTGCAAATGTTGGTTTATTCTTACCTCTCAATACAGTTGCAATTTCTGTAGCAAGTCTACCAAGCGTCTTATCTTTTGCGTCAACTAAAAACCAATTTCTTTCAATTGTTTCTAAAGATGGAGTAATTGTTTTATTCATTTACCAAATTTCTGCAAATAAATTTAAATTAGTATTAAATTCTACCTTATTGAAGGAATATTAAACAACAGTTTTGAATGATTTAAACAAAAAATTCTCTTAATTAAAACTTACTTAAGAAAAACCCTTAATTAAAAATATAGGGAAAAAATCATTGTTATTAATCTTTTTAAAAACATTTTCTTCATAAACAGCATTTACAAAACATAACCCCTTAGCTGGAGCAGATTCTTTAACATCATTTTTCTTTTTGTTTACCCATCTATCTGTAAAAATTTCTGGCGATATTTTGTTTTCTCCAACTAAAACAAGTTGACCAATAATTAAGCGGACCATCCCATATAGAAAACCATTAGCTTTAATATCAACAAAAATCAAATCTTCAACTCTTTTAATATCAATATTTTTTATTTTTGTAATTGAGTTTGTTCTATTACTACCACTTTTCTGAAAAGCAAAAAAATCATGTTCTCCTATCATTTTCTTGGATGCATTTAACATTAAAACTTCATCTAATACTTTTTGATATCTATGCCATGACCAATTATTGATGAACAAGTTTGGGAATTTACTGTTATTGATGACATATCGATAATGTCTATACATTGCTGAATAGCATGCATGCCAACTATCTTTTACCTCAACTGATTCCAAGATCCTAATTGATGAGGGTAAGAGACTATTTAAGACATCAGAATAACTATTTCCTGGAACAACACAATCAACATCAAAGTGTACTACTTGACCTGATGCATGAACCCCAGCATCAGTCCTACCTGCTGCAAAAGTCTTTACTGTATGATTTGTAATCTTTAAGAGAGCTCTGTCTAAAATTTCCTGAACAGTAGTTGCATTTTTTTGTTTTTGCCAACCTGAATAATGAGTTCCGTCATATTGGACTAGTAAAGCTACCCTTTTCAAAAGTTATTTTTTAGTAAAAGCACCTTTAATTAACTAACTTAAACAAGCTCGATTATGGCCATCTGAGCGTTATCGCCTTTTCTAGATACAGTTCTTACTATGCGTGTATAACCGCCATTTCTGTCTCCATATCTTTCCCTTGCTTTTTCAAATAATGAATGAACTAATTTTTTATCATAAATATATCCAATAGCCCTTCTCCTTGAGGCCAAACTTCCATCTTTAGCAAGTGAAATCATTCTTTCAGCTTCATTTCTTAAAGCTTTAGCACGAGCTTTTGTTGTAGTTACTCTACCTTCCCTAATTAATTGAGTAGTTAAACCTCTTAGAAGTGCTTTCCTCTGGTCAGCAGGTTTACTTAATAATGGAATTCTAAGTTGGTGTCTCATAATCTTTAAAATTGTTAAACAGATGTTCTGCTTTGTGGAATAGAAATGCCGATGCGCTCAAGAGCCTCAATAACCTCATCTGCAGATTTAGAGCCAAAGTTCTTAATTTCAAGAAGATCTTCATAACTGAAGCCCATTAAATCTGAAACTGAGTTAACTTGAGCCCTTTTCAAACAATTATATGCTCTAACGGACAAGTTTAGTTCCTCTAGAGGAATTTGAGCTTCAGGAGATGGTTCAGGTTCTTCAGGAATTTCCTCAACCATTGTGACAGTAGCAAGGGGTTGAAATAGTTCTATTAACTGATTTGCAGCTTCAGCAATAGCATCGTCAGGACTTGTTGAACCATCTGTTACGACTTCCATTTTTAATCTTTCTCTTCCCGTTCCGCCTTCTGCTACAGCAGTTTCATCAATCGTAAAATTAACTCTCTTCACTGGCATAAATACAGCATCTATTTGAAGTAAATCAATTGCAGTTGTTTCTTCACTCTTACGGTCTACGGGTCTATATCCAACACCTCTTTCAACATGGATTTCCAACTCTAGGTTATGACCCTCCTGGATAGTCGCAATCGGTTTTTCACCATCAACAATTTCAACTTGAGAAGAGAATTGGATGTCATTTGCCTTCACTTCCATTGGACCACTGGCTACTAACCTGCCGATTTCTAGCTCTGGATTTGAACTATTTATTGATAGTTGCTTGCAATTAAGAAGAATATCTAAAACGTCTTCTCTAACTCCAGGAATAGTGGCATATTCATGATTAATTCCTGCTATTCTTACCGCAGTAACTGCACTCCCTTCCAGTCCTCCCATAAGGACTCTTCTAAGGGAATTACCCAAAGTTGTAGCTTGTCCCCTTTCTAGTGGACCAATTAAAAAAGTTCCTGTTTGGGAGCGATCATCTGCTATTTGATGGTCGATTCTGTCAATCTGGTATTGCAACACGGAAAATAATGAGGTTAAGAGTTTTTTTTTTGGGGGGGGGGGGGGAATGGTTAAGACCTAGACGCGTCTTCGTTTAGGTCTTCTACATCCATTATGAGGTAATGGAGTGACATCTCTTATTAGAGTTATTTCTAATCCGGCCACTTGTAAAGCTCTTATGGCCGTTTCCCTACCTGCGCCAGGCCCTCTAACAAGTACTTCTATTTGTCTCATACCTTGATCAAGTGCTCTTCTAGCTGCAGCTTCGGCAGCTGTTTGAGCAGCAAATGGGGTACCTTTCCTAGCTCCTTTAAATCCACTAGCGCCAGCAGAAGACCAAGAAATTACATGACCAGAGGTATCAGTAATTGAGACGATAGTATTATTAAATGTGCTTTGGATGTGTACCACACCATTAGGTACATTACGTTTAGATTTCTTTGAACCTGTTTTTTTTACTGTAGCTGCCATAATGTTTTAAGTTAATACTTTAATTTGTAAATAGATTTAGTTATTTATTTTTTTCTTCCAGCAACTGTTTTCCTAGAACCCCGTCTTGTTCTTGCATTGGTTCTAGTTCTTTGACCCCTTACTGGAAGACTCATTCTATGTCTTCTTCCTCTTACACACCCTATATCTTGTAGACGTTTTAAAGCCATTCCCTCTTTTCTTCTCAAATCCCCTTCTAAAGTGAAATCTTCTGTGGCACCTCTTAGTTTTTGCACATCAGAATCTGAAAGGTCTTTGACACGAGTATCTGGGTTTACACCCGTATTAGCAAGAATTAGCTTCGATCTCGTTAAACCAATTCCATAGACGTATGTAAGTGCAATTTCAACTCGCTTTTCGCGAGGTATGTCAATTCCTGCAATCCTGGCCACGTTTTTTGAATAAGTAAAAGTTTGAATTTAAGGGTTGAAATTTAACCCTGACGCTGTTTATTGCGAGGTCTTTTCTTGTTAATAACATAGATTTTACCTCTTCTCCTCACGATCTGATCGTCAGGACTAATTTTTTTGACTGAAGATCTGACCTTCATAGGGGTTTAACAAATTAAACGTTAATACTATATTCTACATCATCATCAAGCCATTTTTAGTTTGATATCAGAGGAAATGGTTTTTAAATCTCTATCAGCATCAATATATTCTAACAATGAGAGATCTTTAAAATATCGAATCAATGGTTCTGTAGTTTTTTTATAAATGTCAACTCTTGTTTTAATTGTCTCTTCCGTATCATCTTTTCTACCTCTCAAAAGCAAACGCTTAATTAGTACTTCTTCCGGTATATCTAAATAAAAAACTAATTCCAAAGGTTGATTTATTTCATTTAAGACTTCATTCAATGAATTTGCTTGAGATAAATTTCTTGGGTAACCATCTAGAATCCAACCTTTGTTATCCTTGACTAAATTTTGTCTTACTATCTTTAATACGAGTTCATCACTAACAAGTTCCCCTCGATTCATAATATCCTTTACCTGAATACCAAGGGCAGTATTCATTTCAATTTCTTTTCTTAATAATTCACCAGTAGAAAGGTGTAAATAAGAATTACTTTGACTAAGCAATTCCGCTTGAGTCCCTTTCCCTGCTCCAGGAGCTCCTAAAAATAGTATATGTTTCTTCATTAATTGTTAATTAGTCCCTCATACCTTTGTGAAATAACATAAGTTTGAATTTGCTTAGCAGTATCAATAGCAACACCCACAAGAATAAGCAATGAAGTTGCTCCTAAACCTTGAAAGGTCTGAACATTGGTAGCTCTTTCTACTGCAGCCGGGATTATAGCTACTGAACCCAGAAATAATCCTCCCAATAAAGTTAACCTATTTTGTATACCTGATAGGTAGTTGGCTGTATTTGTTCCTGGTCTAACTCCTGGAATCGCTACTCCTCCTTTCTTTAAATTTGAAGCTACATCAACTGGATTGATAGTAAGAGATGCATAAAAATAGGAGAACCCCAAAATCAAGGAGAAGAATGTAAGAGCATATGGCCATGGATTAGAAGATCCCGGATTTAAACTACTGGCTAACTTTATTAAGACTGGATTACCCGTAACATTTGCAATAGTTATAGGTAAAAAGATTAAAGCAGATGCGAATATTATAGGCATGACTCCTCCTGCATTTAATTTCAAAGGTAAATAACTTTGCCTTGTAGGAAGTAGTGTTGAACTTCCTATCTGCCTTTTTGCACTAACAATAGGAATGCGCCTTGCTCCCTCTTGGACAAAAATGATCCCAACAATTGTCAGTAAAAATACTCCAAGTAAAACTGCTATACCTAAAACATCTCCTCTATCGCCCGTTTGAGCTTTTTCAATAGTTGAACTTAGAGCCTTAGGTAAAGTCGAAACAATATTCAAAAAAATTACCAGTGAAGCACCTTGACCTATACCTTTTTCCGTAATAATTTCACTAAACCACATTACCAACATTGAGCCAGTAACCAAGGCAATGGAGGTTTGCAAGACAAATGTAGTTTCACTTATCCCCTCAATAGCATATTGTCTGAGAATTAAGGAAAAAATTATACTTTGCAAAAAACCCCATCCTAATGAAACATATCTAGTTATTTGAGCAATTTTTCTTCTCCCCGCTTCTCCTTCATTTTTTTGTAAATCTTCAAGCACAGGCAATGAAGCTGTGAGAAGCTGAATAATAATTGATGCGTTAATAAAGGGAAGTATGCCTAATGCGAATATTCCTAAGGTTGAAATTCCTCCTCCAGTAAAAATATCTAAAAAACCTATTAATTGCCCCCCTTGATCTATAAAACTTTTAAAAGCGACCCTATCAATACCTGGCATAGGGATATATATACCAAGTCTTACTAAAAGGAGCAGACCTAAAGTAGTTAAAACTCTACTCCTTAACTCTTTATTTAAAAATAATTGGGAAAGTATTTCAGAAGCGCTAGGATTTCTAGTTTTGTTGACAAACATTTTAAGGTTTACCTAAATTTTTAGTAAATTTATTTATTATTTATAAGCTCGCAGGATCCACCTGCGTCCTCAATTTTTTGTTTTGCAACTTTTGTAAATGCATGAGCTTGGACTTTTAGCTTTACATTAATTTTTCCATTACCAAGGATTTTTAAAGGAAATTTGGGCTTGAACATCAATCCTTTCTTAACTAGTGAGTCAAGGTTAACTGTATCGTTATCTTTGAAATCATTTAATTTCTCTAAATTTATTATGGAAAAGTTCTTTTGATTAATTATTTCAAAGTGCTTTAATTTGGGAACTCTTCTATATAAGGGCATTTGGCCACCTTCAAAACCTGGACGTGTAGGTCTTCCAGAACGTGACTTTTGTCCTCTCATTCCAAAACCACATGATGCACCCTGACCGGCTGCAATTCCTCTACCCTTTCTTAGTTTTTTCTTTCTCGAGCCAGAGTTTGATTTAAGTGAATTTAATGTTGAAGTCATAATTTTAAGAATAGAGCTGTTCAAGTGAGATGCCTCTCTCCCTAGAGGCAGATTTGTGTGTTCTTAATTGAGAAAGAGCTACCATAGCAGCTCTAGCGTTATTCAAAGGTGTTTTACTACCCAATCTTTTTGCTAAAACATTTTTTATGCCTGCTAATTCTAAAACTGTTCTTATTGAACCACCAGCAATTACTCCTGTACCTGGGGCAGCTGGTCTAATTAGAACATTAGCCGCACCATCTCGACCTAAAGATAAAGTCGGTATTGAATTATTTGGGGTTAAGGGAACCCTTACAAGATTTTTTTTACCATCTGAAACTCCCTTTCTCACCGCACCAATAACATCCCCTGCTTTACCAACTCCAACTCCAACTTGACCTTTTTCGTTACCTACTACAACTATTGCTCTAAAACTCATTTTTTTTCCACCCTTAACAGTCTTAGAAACGCGTCGAATTTGAACAACTCTTTCTTGCCAATCAGAATCTCTCTCTAGATTTTTTGAATCACCTCTTTTATTTCTTTTTCGATCATTACGATTATTCTTTTTTTGTTCAGCGGGCATAGCTCCAGGAACGTTATCGTTCTTGGATTGAATTTCTTGTTTTGTTGGAGTGTCAGTCATAGTAAAAAATTAAGAGTTAGAATTCTAGGCCAGCTTCACGAGCAGCATCAGCAAGTGCCTTTACTCTGCCGTGATATAAATTACCTCCACGGTCAAAAATTACTTGCTTAACACCCTTTTTTATCGCTCTCTTTGCTAATAATTTTCCAACAATAGAAGAAGAATTACAATCAGCAGATAATTTCTCAGATTTTTCTTTCAGTTCCTTATCAACAGTTGAAGCTGAACAAATAGTTGTTTGAGCGCTATCATCTATGACCTGGGCATAAATATGGTTATTAGAGCGAAAAACAGATAATCTTGGACGCGTTGCATCTCCAATTAAGAATCTCCTTAATCTTCTATGTCTTTTTTGAGTTTGTAATTTCCTGGAAAGTTTGGTCATTTTTTTAATTCAAATTATTTTTTGCCAGATTTACCAGCTTTTCTGAGAATTTTCTCATCATGGTATTTAATTCCTTTTCCTTTATATGGCTCTGGAGGTCTAATTGATCTGATTTTTGCTGCTTCATTACCAACAATTTCCTTATCAATTCCAGAAACGGTAACGTTTGTATTACTCTCAACTTTGTATGTTATACCATCAGGGGGTGTCATTTCTACAGGATGACTATATCCTGCACTTACAACTAGATTTTTACCTTTAACTTGTGCTCTTGATCCAACGCCAACAATTTCTAGTTTCTTTGAAAAACCTTGAGTAACCCCTTCAACCATATTTGCAATTAAGGCTCTACATAAACCATGTCTCTGCCTTGAATATATTTTGGTTGTAGTAGGACTTACGACAACAGTATTATCTTTCTTATCAAAACTAACACCCTCAGGCATAAGACGTTTTAATTCACCCTTAGGGCCTTTCACTATAACTGTTAATCCATCAAAATCAACTGTAACTTTATCTGGAATAAGTACTGGTGTTTTTCCGATTCTTGACATGATTAATTCTCCTTAATAAACATAGCAGAGGACTTCGCCGCCAATGCCTTGCTTTCTAGCATCGCGATCACTCATAACGCCCTTAGAGGTTGAAATTATGGCAACTCCAAGACCTCCAAGAACTTTTGGTAAACCTCTAGTATTTTTATATATTCTCAAACCAGGTTTACTAACTCTTTGCATAGATCGGATAGTAGGGAATTTATTTTTACCACTATATTTGAGACCGAGTACTATTTGTGATTTATAACCCTCACCTTCCTCATTAATATCAGAAATGAACCCCTCTTTTTGAAGCACTTTGGCGATACTTAAGGACATTTTTGAACCTGGGATTGTTGTAGTTGTATGCTTTTTTTGACTCGCATTTCTAATTCGAGTAAGCATATCTGAAATAGGATCGTGATTTGACATAGTTTTAATTTAATTCTTACTAAAAGGCATTCCTAACTCCTGCAAAAGAGCTTTACCTTCTTGATCTGATTTTGCACTAGTTACAATAGTTATATCCATACCTCTTATTGAATCTATTTTATCAAAAGAGATTTCAGGAAAAATCAATTGCTCTTTCACTCCAACGGTATAATTCCCTCGCCCATCGAAACTTTTTGGATTCACTCCTCTGAAGTCTCTTATTCTTGGTAAAGCTAGATTTATAAATCTCTCTAAAAAGGAATACATCCTGTCTCCTCTCAAAGTAACAGTACAACCAATCGGCATGCCTTCACGAATTTTAAAACCCGCAATAGCTTTTTTAGCCCTAGTTACAAGGGCCTTTTGTCCTGTAATTGTTGCCATTTCGTTTAAAGAGGCTTCTAAAGCTTTCGAATTTGAAGCTGCTTCACCAAGACCTCTGTTAACGTTGACTTTGACAACTTTAGGTACTTGATGAATATTTTTAAGACCAAGGTCCTTTAAAAGTTTTGGGTCTTATTGATTCCTTGTAGCGATTTTTTAGAGTCATAAATTTTTGGTTAATTCTGGTCTTTGTCAGAATTGATAAATTAGAAAAAGTTGAAATCTGGTTTCTGATGAAAAATTAATCAATTACTTCACCAGTTTTCTTCAATCTTCTTTTCTTAACCCCCTCTTTATCAATAAAATATTCAATCTTACTTGTAAGATTTTTATCCTTTGAAAAAAACATTACATTTGATGCATGTAAAGATGCTTCTTCTGTAAGTATTCTTCCAGTTTCTCCTTCTTGAGTTGGTTTTACATGTTTAGTCCTAAGGTTAATTCCCTTTACAACTACTCTATTTTCAAGAGGGATAGTTTTTAAAACTTCAGCAGTTTTACCTTTGTCCTTGCCATTAATTACTTTTACCAAATCTCCAGTTTTGATTCTCATTTTTATTTTCTGGAAATTTTTCTTTTGCTTTAATGAATCCAACATTTAAATCACCTCCGGAGCAAGAGAAACAATCTTTGTATAATTTTTATCCCGCAGTTCTCTAGCTACAGGACCAAAGACTCTAGTACCTTTTGGATTCTTATCTTCATTAATCAATACTGCCGCATTGTCATCAAATCTGATTGAATTACCAGTATTTCTTCTTAATGTAGCTTTAGTTCTGACGATAACAGCTTTAACAACTTCAGATTTCTTAACTCCCATGTTAGGAAGAGCATCTTTTACAGTTGCTACGATTACATCCCCGACATGTGCATACCTTCTATTAGAACCTAAAACCCTAATACATTGGAGTCTTTTTGCTCCG
>MWOU01000118.1 GCA_002025975.1 Prochlorococcus sp. HOT208_60m_813B04 | reverse complement strand
CTACCTGATGATTTGATACATTTAATACAGATCCGTTGAAATATTTATTTGAGGGTGTAGCGCTAACTCCATGATTTTCAATCATTAGTGATGCGCCTGTAAACATCAAAGATAAATTATCTCTTTTATCTACGTACCAGGAACTAATATCTTTGTTAAAAGCTGTTGCTGCTAGGAACATTCCGCTAAAGTCTGTACTTGAACTTACATCCCAGCTATTAATATCTTGATCAAAGCGAGTTGCACCCATAAACATGGCAGAGAAATCAGTCCCTTTGCTTACATCCCAACTACTAATATCTTGATCAAAGTGAGTTGTACTCCTAAACATGGCAAAGAAATTAGTCCCCTTGCCTACATTCCAGTTACTAATGGCTTGATTGAAAGAGCTAGCATCTGCAAACATTTCACTAAAATCAGTTCCATTGCTTACGTCCCAATCTCCAATATCTTGATTAAACAAAGTTGCTCCCTCAAACATTGAATTAAAAGAAGTTCCCTTTCCCACGTTCCACTTCCCAATATTTTGATTAAAATTCGAATCTCCATAACATAAAAACATTTCACTAAAATCAGTTCCATTGCTTACGTCCCAATCTCCAATATCTTGATTAAAAAGGGTTGCTTCTGAAAACATATATTGAAAATTTTTACCATTACTTACATCCCAATCGCCAATATCTTGATTGAAATTTCCTGTATTCTCGAACATATATTGAAAATTTGTACCATTACTTACATCCCAATTATTTATGTTTTTATTGAAACTCTTGTTACCCTCAAACATTGAGGAAAAATCTTTTCCATTACTAACATCCCAGCTCCCAATATCCTGATTAAAGGCATCCGCATCGAAGAACATGCTAGAGAAATCAGTTCCATTGCCTAGGTCCCAATCTCCAATATCTTGATTAAATACTTCGTTATGAACAAACATCGAAGAGAAATCTTTTCCAGAACTGACATCCCAATTACTTATATCTGAGTTAAAGTTTTCCCTCCCAGAAAACAATTTAGAGAAATCTGTTATGCCACTAACATCCCAACTATTTATATCTCCATATTTACTGATAGCTTCAGTCTGATTGCTTATCCAACCATCTACTGCTGAATCTAATTCTGCTCTTGTATTGAAAACGTAACTAGACATCAAAGAAGTGTCTAAATTTTGGAAATTATATCATTTTGAATTACTTAATTAAAAAAAAAGTGTTTTTCAAATGAGCTTAAGTATTATCAACCCAATCCTTCAAATGCAGCAAGGTATAGCAAATAATCGCTATATAATCGTTAAGTCTTATATTTCTTGTAGTAGGCAATAAAAAAGAGAGTCTGGAAAATTCTCTTATATGACTTGGTTTTTAAATGGTCGGGGCGACAGGATTCGAAACTGCAACCTAGTGCTCCCAAAGCACTTATTAGCTCTAATGCTGCACTAGGTTTTCAGGCTATAGCAAAACTTTTACTTGATTCTGTGTAATTTCTCCTGACAATTTAAGCACTATTTGACCATTATTTGACCACTTTTTTAAGGAGTGCAGTCCTAGCTCTTTTTTATGCAGGTAATAAGCGTTTATTAACAATATAGAGCTACTGTTTGATCTAAATCCGCACAAGGTTCAATAGTAAATTCCAATAATGCTCTCCAAGGACTCCATTGTTTCCAAATAGTTTCTAAAGAATCAGCATCTACAACAGAGTAACCATTGCCATGTTGAGGTAAGAAAATCCATGATTTAACGTCATATCCCTCTGGTCTATTTTGTGGACCTCCTTTGTCATACCATTCCTTTAGCATTTTTGCTCCTTTGTCTTGGGCATTTGCATCGTTAAATTTATAAGAAATTAGAAACAACATAAATTAAAAACTAATTTCAACTTATTTTAAAGCAACTTATTTAAATGCGGTGTAAATAGTAAACGTTTCATTTAAGTAATAAGTTCTAAGCAACAATTTCAATCAAATATACAGTATCCTTACAATTATTTTTTTTATCCCATTCCTTAGCGAAAGGAGATTCCATCTCTGCACCTAATTTTTCTAAGTCAGTACAGTTCATTAATAAATGAGATTTGTGTTCATTGACTTTCACAAACTCATAATCAGTTACAAACTCCTTACACATTTCTTCAAGAAATAATGTCGTTACATCATTTTTAAATTCTTCAAAAGTACAGCTAAAAGTTGAGATGATGAGAGTGTTCATTAAAAAAGAGCTTATTGCTACCTATTTTAGATCGACTGTCAATAAATTTGACCAATATCTGACCACAGTTCGATTGGTCATATCTTGACCAATAAAAAAGCGAGTCTGGGTAACTCGCTAGTATGACTTGGTTTTTAATGGTCGGGGCAACAGGATTCGAACCTGAGACCTAGTGCTCCCAAATCACTAGGTCAGAAGACCTGATAACTACGTTTTTAAGCTATAACTGCGGTTATCACTACAAAAATCTTCTAATATTTTATTAGATTTTTCCAAAGTTTTTTCTACGTTGACCTAGTGCTACTTAAGAGATTAGAAGATGCCACAAACAAATAGATTCCTAATATTCTTTATGAAACTAGTTTGGAAAATAATTAATTTTGCTTTGATAGGATAAAACTAAATTTAAATTTCTTTAGAACTGTATGAAAATTACTTGGTTGGCATCATACCCAAGAAGTGGAAATACTTTCTTAAGAACAATTTTGTTCAATTGTTTTGGTATAAAGACTGCCAGTATTTATCCTAATGATCTAGGAGGAAATAAAACATTAGAAAATTTTGTAGGTCATATAGAACATAATCAAAATAAAACTATTACATTTCAAAAAGGGTCTATCCCAATAATTAAAACCCATAAATTAAATCAAGACGAGAATAGGTCAATATACATAATTAGAGATGGAAGAGCAGCAAGTGTGAGCTTATGGAATTTCTATGGTAAAAAAATTCCAATTAAAGATATTATTCTTGGGAATCATCCTTTTGGTACATGGAAGGATCATTTGATTTCATGGAATCCATTAAAAAGGCCTAACACTCTACTAATAAAATACGAGGATATATTATGCAATTTTGAATATGTTTTGAATTCGGTTGAAACTTTTTTAGAAATAAAAGTATTGAGTAAAAAATTACCCTCTAGGGATACTGTCGCTCTTTTTGATGGGAGATGGGTCAGGTCTAAAACAGACTGGAAGGAAAAAATTTCAGGTGAAGAATTAAATTTATTTAATAAAATAAATTACCCTGTTCTTAAAGAATTCGGATACGAGTAAAGTTATTCAATCTTATTCCATAATTATTTTATTTAATTAGAATTTTCCCAATTTTTTCCCAAGGTGGGTTTTAGCCTTCGCTGAAAAGCAAGTCGGGGCAGGGAGATTCGAACTCCCTGCCTAATGCTCCCAAAGCACTACTGCTAACTTTTGAGAAATACATAAGAATCTAGTAATAGCTTCATAAACTCTTGATATAGCAGCTGAGGTGAGACAAGAATTTAGATCTTTTTATTAGTTTTAATCAATACTAATTAGTACCTAGCTCTATTTTTAAATAATATTGCTAATTTCTGATTCAAATCCCTTACTTGTTAAATAATCACTCATTTGTTCTTCACTTTGATAGTTTGCATATTGTATATTTCCATCAGCATGCATTAGTGCTCTTAAATAAGCAGTGCCATCATTAGTTTTCCAGTAAACTTCTTGGAACCCATCACCGTCATAATCTCCTGAAGTTTTTGCAATAAGATTATCAATTTTTAAATCATTCTGGAATCTACGCTGACTATCATATGGACCAAATTGTTCCACTTCTCCAGAAGTAACTAATGGATCAATGTAGATTCCTACAACTCTTGTTGTACCTCCAGAACCATGGTCAGAATAATCAATTTCTCCTGTAGAAGAATTTATAGAAGCAGTTACCCATCTTTCTGATTC
>MWOU01000117.1 GCA_002025975.1 Prochlorococcus sp. HOT208_60m_813B04 | reverse complement strand
AAATTACTTATCCTTTTTTCTCCACTAGTTCTTATTAATAATTCTGGATCCTTAATTCCTTGAGTTAATAGCTCTGAATTAAATAATTCTTCATTAACTTCACTTGGCTTTATTTCACCAGAAAAAGATTTTAATGCTAACTCTTTTGCAACTTTTACTATTTCTTGCCTTCCTCCGTAATTTACACAAACATTTAATAAAAATTTATTGTTGTTTTTAGTAAGAGATTCTGAATTAGAGATTATTCTTTTTAGAGTTTCTGGGAATGGATATATATCTCCAATAAATTTTATTTTAATTGATTCTTGATGAATCTCATCGATTTCGTTTTTCAAAACTTCGCTAAAAAGATTTATAAGGAAGTCAACTTCTTGCGGCGGTCTTTTCCAATTCTCAGTTGAAAAAGCATAAATATATCAAAAATGGGGATTTCGACAAGGCTAAAGATTCTTACTTAGATGCTAGAAAACTAGCAAAGCAACTTGCGTCTTTTTATTCAGATCTAAATTCATCCTTCAAAGGAATTGATGCGAGAATACCAAAAGAAATGCAAAGCAAAGGTAAGCAAACATTACAAACCTTAGCGAAATCAAATGAGAGATTAGCCTCGATGTACATAAAAACTGAGAAGCCTGAGGTTGCAGTACCCTTACTTGTTGAAACAATTAGAATAATGTCACCTAATAGTCCAGAAGGTAAAGAAGCTTATGGAAGATTGATCCAACTAGGATTTGCTGAGACAAAATACAAAGGATAATTTAAATTTACTATGATTACGAAAACAAAGGTTATTAATTTAATCACTAAAAAAATTCCAAGTTCCCAAGTTTTTGTTGAAAACCTCAAAGGAAATGATCATTTGCAAGTAACTGTAATTGCATCTGAATTTAATGGATTATCATTAGTTAAACAACACCAGTTAGTATATTCTGCTTTGAAGGAAGAATTAGCTTCAGAGGCTATCCATGCACTGGCATTAAAAACAGAAACTCCAAATTGAATTATGGACAACCTAACAAAAGATAAAATACAAAAACTGATTGACTCTAATCCAGTGATGGTTTTCATGAAAGGGACAAAATTAATGCCTCAATGCGGCTTTTCCAACAACGTAGTTCAAATATTAAATTCTTTAGGAGTAGAATTTGGTACTTTTGATGTTTTAAGTGATTTTGCTATACGTGAGGGTATCAAAGAATATTCAGATTGGCCAACAATTCCACAAGTTTACTTAAAAGGAGAATTTCTTGGTGGATCAGACATTCTTATCGAGATGTACAACTCTGGATCTCTTAAAGAAAAAATAGAAATTGAACTAGCGTCTTAAAACAATTAGTGAGTATAAATACTGTATTGATTAATAAAAATTAATATTTTAAATCCTTTTTTTATCAAAAAAAACCTTTATTTACATCTCCATCTGGATCAATAAAACTTGATGGATCTAAAATCCATCTTTCAATTAATCTTTCTAATTTCTCTTGATCCTTTTGCTCTAAACTATTGCAATTCCTTAAGGCTTGGAGATAACCATCACTATATAATTTAAGATCAGATGGCGTATGAAAACGAGTAACTAAGTCTTGGCAACTATCGCAAATTGATTGAAAGTGACGGATTGCTTTAGGGTTTTCAAATGATGTCATAATTCGATAAATTCTGATTTTTATTTTGCATTTGTTATACCTTATTAAGTACGATCAAAAATTGCCTGGCCAAACAGTAATTAAGAATGCAATCAACAGAGCAAATCTTAGCTTCAACTCCTGGCAGTTCACAATTGCCTACGAGCTCTCAAACTCCCTCAAGAGTTCTAGTTGTTGAACCTCACCCCACACTTAGAACAGTCCTTGTGCAAAGGCTTCGCCAAGATGGCCATTTAGCTGCAGCAGTAGGTACAGCTTCAGAAGCTATTGACTTATGCAGAGAACAATCACCTGACTTATTAGTTAGCGCAGAAATCCTCGATCAGAATACTGCAATGAGACTAGCCCAACAACTAGGGTCTTCAGTCATAGTTTTAACCGCTAGATCAGGAGTTGAAGCATTAGTAAATCTATTAGATGAAGGGGCAGATGATGTTCTCAGAAAACCTTTTGGACTCGAAGAGCTTGCAGCACGATGCAGAACACTCTTAAAAAGGGGAAGGATAGGATTACAAGAAAAAGTTGAGGTCGGACCATTAGAGGTTCATCTTCTTTTAAGACAAGTTACTCTAAGCGAGAAGCCCGTTGAATTAAGCCCTAGGGAGTTTGCACTGCTTTGCGCCCTTTTAATGCCGCCTGGAATGGTAAGAAGTCGTCAAGAGCTCTTAAGAATGGCTTGGCCGCCCTTCAGTGGTGGCCCTAGGTCTGTTGATACACAGGTATTAACTTTGAGGAGAAAATTAGAACAGGCTGGATTGGGAGAAGGTGGGGGAATAACCACTGTTAGACAACAAGGTTATCGATTCAGTGTTGATAATATTTAATTTAGAAAAGCAAAAAGTTCACCAATAATCATTAAAACTGATATTAGTGTTAGTACTTTGTATGTCCATAATGGTGATATGTAAGATATTTCATTAATATCAATCCCGGTATTACTGGAAACAATTAATAAGAATTTTTCAAAGTTTTCCACTCTCTGTGGGACTAGATAATTATCATCTTGAAAAGTATTAAAATAATAAACTTTACTACCCTGACTGGTTGGCAAAGATTTGATTAATTTAATATCTTTCCAAGAAATTTCCCAATTTTTTTTGCCTAGTAATTTAGAAATAAAGCTACACTTGTATGAAATTTTGTTACTGCAAATTTCTACATAATCACTTGTGATATTGATTATCAAATAAAGCCCTAATGCAAAAACTATAATAGAAAGGATTTTTAATTTTTCAATTGAAATAAATGGTAAAGGAATTGTAAGAGCTAAATAAAGAGAAATTAACGAGCTTTTTACAAAAAAAAAGAGTTTTAAACTTTTCTATCATTTCAAAAGGATCATTTTTATTCGGGCAATTTAAAACTGTTTATGTTTAATTTTGCTCCTATTTTGTGAGCACATGCATATCCACTAAAAGCAACTGCATTTAGGCCTTGGCCAGGGAAGCACGAATCGCCCACACAATAAAGGTTTTGAATTTTTGTAGTGTTGAAAGGCATTGGTAAAAGTCCAAGCAACTTTTTACTAGGAATTGGCCCATAACTACCTTCATACCTTCCAAGAAA
>MWOU01000116.1 GCA_002025975.1 Prochlorococcus sp. HOT208_60m_813B04 | reverse complement strand
TTTGATTTGGGTTTAGAGGGAATAAAGCTTTGTAGTAATCTTTTTTCCATTTATTGTCGAAGCATGTACTATTGACTTTAGATAATTTAAATAGTTTTAATCTCCATTCAATAATCTTTTCAAAACTTGATAGTTCTTGTTCAGTACATTTGAAAAGTTTGCTATATATCAATTCCCATCTTATAAGCGTTGGAAAAAGGTAAATATCTGCGTAGGTTAACTCTTCTCCAAATATCCAGTTCCCTTTATTTTTCTGTAGTAAATTTTCAATTTCATTTAAAGCTGCGAAAAGATTTTTACTTGCTTTTTCGTAAGCTGACTGGTTTCTGGCGAAACCACATTTGTATACGCCATTATTAATGCTGTTGTTAATTAAATCTAAAAATTTTTGATTACAATCTTTAATACTTAATGCTTGATATTTCGATTTACTTTTTATTGAATTGAGTAGTCTTATGATATGTGAACTTTCATTTGACAGAATATTTACTTCATCTTTTACAAAGCTAATTAAAAGAGGTAATGTCGCTCTAAAAATAATCTTTTTATTAGCTTTTTTGTAAAGGTCTGAAAGTCTGATACATCCCTTAATCTTTGTATTGAAAATCCATTCGCCATGCTCAACATCTGCCTTTAAAAAAATTAAATTAACTTTTTTAGATAAATCTTTTATTTCGTGTACGAGTAAAGTTCTTTGACACCATGGACAAGAATGACCTACTAATAAATAAATTTGTCCATTCTCATTATTAATATCATATTTGCTATTAATGACTATACCTTTAGGCCTTTTATAATTACCATGTAAATCTGATGGCGCGAAGCCATTCATTAATTGGGTCCAAAACCAAAACCAGAATTTTTTGGAGGCCTTTATAAGGTATTTATTTTGCATAAAATTTTATTTTTAAAGAAAAAATGACTGTTCAAAGAATACTTATCGTTTCAGGAACTCATGGGAATGAAATTAATCCCGTTTGGGCTGTTAATCAATTTATTAGAAAGGAAAATAGTTTAAATAATGGTATTGACTATGAGTACATCATAGGTAATCCTGCTGCCTACGAAAAAGGTTGCAGATATATAGATGTAGATTTAAATAGATCTTTTAAAGAAAGTGAGAATTTTGATAAACACAAGAATAGCTTTTATGAAACTAATAGAGCCAATTTTTTAGTAGATGAATTTGGAATTGACGGATCTAAACCCTGTCAAATTGCAATCGATTTGCACACTACTACTGCAAATATGGGAACAAGCATTGTTATATATGGGAGGAGATCCAAAGATTTTTGTTTAGCTGCATTACTGCAGAACAAATTTGGATTGCCTATTTATTTGCACGAAAAAGATAAAGCCCAAACAGGCTTTCTTGTAGAAGCTTGGCCATGTGGTTTAGTTATTGAAATAGGAGCTGTCGCACAAAATTTTTATGATCAAAATATTATAAATAGATTCTCTCTAATAATAAGCTCCCTAAGGGAAGAGATAGATAAATTAAAAAACAAACTTATAGAACTACCAAAGGAGTTAGTGGTTCACGTTCATCAAGGGAGTATAGATTATCCAAGAGATGAAAAGGGAGATATTGATGGCATAATTCATCCTGAGAGAATAAATCAAGATTGGAAAATGATTAAAAAAGGTGATCCATTATTTCTGGATAGCCAAGGAATAATCCACAAATATGAATGGGACCAATCGATTTGGCCTGTTTTTATTGGAGAAGTTGCTTATAAGGAAAAAAAAATTGCCATGAGCTACACAAAAAAAGAAGTGATTTGTTCCAAAAAACAATGGGTTCAAGAGTTTGAAAGTTTTTAAATTAAGAAACCGGAACAATAAATCGTTGAAAACTAATAAGGATTTTTTATTCTATAGATAAGTTTATTTAATATTTCATACTTTTATTTTTTTTCTAATTTTTAAACCCTAAAAAACCTAAATTCTTTCACTCCAATAAATCACAGCTCCAAAAGCCTCTAATTGCAGTCTTCTATGCTTAGCCTCTCTTAAGGAAACTATCTCTCTGGATCTTTTTCCATTAAGAAGCCATTCGATTATTACCAAGTTGAATCCTCAATAACAAAGAAAATCTTAAGACATGGAAGTTCTTTTCTCATTTTTTCCAAAAAATAAGTTTACTTAAAGAAAAAAAATTTACACATTTTTAGCGATTTTGGTCTAAAATCTTCGAAGCGGAATTTATTTTTCCGTTTTTATTTACACGTCTCACTTTAGAGACATACTTTACGAACTCATGACAACTATTCAGCAGCAGCGTTCTTCGCTGTTAAAAGGTTGGCCACAGTTTTGTGAGTGGGTAACATCAACTAACAACAGAATTTATGTTGGTTGGTTCGGCGTCTTAATGATTCCATGCCTTCTTACAGCAGCGGCTTGCTTCATCGTTGCATTCATCGCAGCACCACCAGTAGACATCGACGGAATTAGAGAGCCAGTTGCTGGTTCATTCCTATATGGAAACAACATCATCTCAGGTGCAGTTGTTCCTTCATCTAACGCTATTGGTCTACACTTCTACCCAATTTGGGAAGCAGCTACTGTAGATGAGTGGTTATACAACGGTGGTCCTTACCAGCTTGTAATTTTCCACTTCCTAATTGGTATCTCAGCATACATGGGAAGACAGTGGGAGCTTTCATACCGTCTAGGTATGCGTCCTTGGATCTGTGTTGCATATTCTGCACCAGTTTCAGCAGCTTTCGCAGTATTTCTTGTATACCCATTCGGTCAAGGTTCATTCTCTGACGGAATGCCTCTAGGTATCTCTGGAACATTCAACTTCATGTTTGTTTTCCAGGCAGAGCACAACATTCTTATGCACCCATTCCACATGGCTGGTGTTGCTGGTATGTTCGGAGGATCTTTATTCTCAGCTATGCATGGTTCACTTGTTACTTCATCTCTAATCAGAGAAACAACTGAGACTGAGTCTCAGAACTATGGTTACAAGTTCGGACAAGAAGAAGAAACATATAATATCGTTGCAGCTCATGGCTACTTCGGTCGTTTGATCTTCCAATATGCAAGTTTCAACAACAGCAGAAGTCTTCACTTCTTCCTAGCTGTATTCCCAGTTGTTTGTGTATGGTTAACTTCAATGGGTATCTGCACAATGGCATTCAACCTTAACGGTTTCAACTTCAACCAGTCAGTTGTTGATGCAAACGGTAAGATTGTTCCTACATGGGGTGACGTTCTTAACAGAGCAAACCTAGGTATGGAAGTAATGCACGAGCGTAACGCTCACAACTTCCCACTTGATCTAGCAGCAGCTGAGTCTACAACAGTAGCTCTTTCAGCTCCAGCTATCGGTTAAGCTTAAAGTTCTTAAACTTACAAGCCCCCTTCTTGGGGGCTTTTTTTTGTTTAATTTTCAATTGGTTTCATATAATGTTTATATATAGATAAAACATTTGATATTTCTATGAGTAGTAGTTTTGGAAAAATTTTTCGTGTTAGTACTTTTGGAGAATCACACGGTGGTGCAGTAGGAGTTATTCTTGATGGATGTCCACCTAAGTTAAAAATAGATATAAATTTGATACAAAATGAATTAGATAGGCGCAGACCTGGCCAAAGTGACATTACAACACCCAGAAATGAGGAAGATAAAATTGAAATCTTAAGTGGAATAAAGGAAGGGTTAACACTTGGAACTCCAATTGCAATGTTGGTAAGAAATAAGGATCAAAGACCAGGAGATTATAATAATTTGGAGCAGGTATTTAGACCATCTCATGCAGATGGTACATATCATCTGAAATATGGAATTCAGGCAAGTTCTGGCGGTGGAAGAGCCTCTGCTAGAGAAACAATTGGGAGAGTGGCTGCTGGTGCTGTAGCAAAACAATTATTAAAAACCTTCTGTAAGACTGAAATACTATCTTGGGTAAAGCGTATACATGATATTGATTCTGATATAAATAAAGAGAAGATTTCTCTCAAAAAAATAGATTCTAATATTGTTAGATGTCCTGATGAAAAGGTATCAACAGAAATGATCGAGAGAATTAAGGAATTAAAGCGTCAAGGAGATTCTTGCGGCGGTGTTATTGAATGTCTAGTAAGAAATGTTCCCTCTGGTCTTGGAATGCCTGTTTTTGATAAATTAGAAGCTGATTTAGCAAAGGCTTTGATGTCTTTGCCTGCCACGAAAGGCTTTGAAATAGGTTCAGGTTTCTCTGGAACTTATTTAAAAGGAAGCGAACATAATGATGCCTTCATTAAATCTGATGATATTAGGAAGTTAAGGACTATATCTAACAATTCTGGAGGTATTCAGGGCGGAATAAGTAATGGCGAAAATATTGAGATGAAGATAGCTTTTAAACCTACAGCAACTATCGGGAAAGAACAGAAAACAGTAAATGCTGAAGGAAAAGAAGTTTTGATGAAGGCAAAAGGGAGACATGATCCATGCGTTCTACCAAGAGCAGTTCCTATGGTTGATGCTATGGTGGCTTTAGTACTTGCTGATCATCTACTACTAAATCAAGCTCAATGTGGCTTAATCGACAATTAGTAGTTTTGTTAAATAAATTATATTTATCTTTGATTTAATTATTTTTGAGCCACTCATATATTTTTGGATCAAATTTTTTTTTAATAATACCTTTATCTCCAATCACGATTGCTTTATACCCTAAAGATTTATAAGTTTTTAAATCATTGATTGATAGTCCCCCAGCAGCAACGAAATCAATATTTTTATAGTTGAGTATATCTATCGAACTATCTTTACTTTTTATTGGGTAAATTTTGATAATATTGCAACGTAAATCTATCGCCTCCTTAAGATCTTTTAAATTATTAATTCCAGGAATTAATAAATAATTTTTTGACTGCGCATAATTGAAAAGATCTTTATCCCAAAATTTCATCATCGAAAAATTTAATCCAATTTTTAAAGAATCTTCTATAGATTGCTTATTAACTATGGAGGCAGAGCCTAAATTAATTCTTGGATATTTAATTTTGATATCGGATACAAAATCGAACCAATTTTTGTTGTTAGACCAACTTATTTCAATATTCTTTAATCCTAATTTTACTAAGTTTTCTAATTCTTCAAAAAATGAATTTCTTATAGAGGTATTTGAGTAAACATTATCTTCGAGTTTTATAAGTAAAAAAAAAGATTCTTTTAAAAGTAAATCAGAAAAAGAATCTCCCTTAACGTCCATTAAGTATTTAAATTTTTAAAACTAGATATAGTTTGCAACTTTGACTTCTGAGCGGTTAAGCAAATC
Source organism: Prochlorococcus sp. HOT208_60m_813B04 (assembly GCA_002025975.1). GTDB lineage: Bacteria > Cyanobacteriota > Cyanobacteriia > PCC-6307 > Cyanobiaceae > Prochlorococcus_A. The sequence goes on along the minus strand of MWOU01000116.1, from coordinate 11,483 downwards.
TTGAATATCTTCAGTATCTATGGTTTCTCTTTCAATGAGCATTTGAGCCATTTCGTCGAGGACAATTCTATTATCTGTCAAAACTTTTGTAGCTCTTTTGTATGCCACATCAACAAGCTCTGAAACCTCAACATCTATAGTTGCAGCAGTATCTTCAGAAAAGTCTCTTGTAGAGCTCATATCTCTTCCAAGAAACATTCCACCTTGAGATTGACCTAAAGCGACTGGACCTATTTTGTCACTCATACCGAATTTAGTGATCATTTGTCTTGCTACATTAGCAACCTGCTGTAAGTCATTTGATGCTCCAGTTGTGACTTCTTCTTCTCCATAGACTATTTCTTCGGCAACTCTTCCGCCAAGAGCTACAGCCATTTGATTTTGAAGGTAAGAACGAGAGTAAAGACCAGATTCCATTCTTTCCTCACTTGGAGTAAAGAAGGTTAAACCTCCAGCTTGACCTCTAGGAATTATTGAAACTTTTGCTACGGGATCATAATCAGGCATTAATGCTCCAACGAGGGCATGACCAGCTTCGTGATAAGCAACTAGTTCTTTTTTCTTCTCACTGATGACTCTATCTTTCTTTTCTGGACCTGCCATAACTCTTTCAATGGCATCACCGACTTCATCATTACTTACTTTATCTAAATCTTTTCTAGCTGCTAGTATTGCTGCTTCATTTAAAAGATTAGCTAAATCTGCACCAGTAAATCCTGGTGTTCTTCTGGCGACTTTATCTAAATCAACATCTTTTGAAAGAGTTTTATCTTTTGCATGAACATTTAATATCTGTAATCTTCCAGCGTAATCTGGTCTATCAACTGTGACCTGTCTATCGAATCTTCCTGGACGCATTAAAGCTGAATCTAAGACATCAGGTCTGTTAGTGGCAGCAACAATTATTATTCCTGAATTACCCTCGAAACCATCCATTTCGGTTAGAAGTTGATTTAATGTTTGCTCTCTTTCATCATTTCCTCCGCCCATACCAGCTCCTCTTTGTCTTCCAACTGCATCTATTTCGTCAATGAATACAATACAAGGAGCATTCTTTTTGGCTTGTTCAAAAAGATCTCTAACTCTGCTAGCTCCAACTCCTACAAACATCTCTACAAATTCTGAACCAGATATTGAGAAAAAAGGTACCCCTGCTTCTCCAGCTACTGCTTTTGCTAGTAATGTTTTTCCTGTACCAGGAGGGCCAACAAGAAGAACCCCTTTTGGAATTTTTGCTCCGACTGCGGTAAATCTATCTGGACTCTTAAGAAAATCTACAACTTCTGTAAGTTCTAATTTTGCACCTTCAACACCAGCAACATCTGAAAAAGTTACTTGTGTAGATGGTTCCATTTGCAATCTAGCTTTGCTTTTGCCAAAACTCATGGCAGGGTTGCCACCACCAGCATTACCACTTTGGGATCTTCTAAAAAGAAAAAATAGACCCCCTATCAAAAGTACTGGAAAAATTAAACTACTTATAGCCTGTTGCCACGGATTGGCTAATTTTGTAGGAGTTACAGCTATATCTACATTATTCTCAGTCAATATTTTTAATAAATCTTTGTCAGGGGCTAAATTGACCTCAGACCTGCTCCCGTCATTTTCAACAACTTGAGCTGTGGCATTATCTGGAGAAATTAGGACTCTACTGATTTCTTTATCTTGTACTGCCTCTATAAAATCACTATATCTCAAGGTCTTTGTAGAACTTTCAGTACTAGGTTTATCAAAAACTGAAGTACCAATAAAAATTACAGTAATAACGGCTAGAACGTAAAGTCCTACGTTTCTCCAACGTTTGTTCACGATAAAAAATCTTTAATAAATCTATAATACTAATAATAAAACAATATTAAGAGCGTCTTAGAACATCTACTACACTTTTGAATGCAAACCATTCAGGAATTGGTTCGCCATTCCTCAATTTCTTTCTAAATTCAGTACCACTAAGTTTCATAATTTCATAATTAAATTCTTTAGCCTCTTCAGCTGTTATATATCCTTTTTCCTTCGTATAAACTAAATTTTTTGAAGGAACAGTTTGCATCATTAATTCATCTGCACACTTATTAGCAAAATTCTGGGCGTCATATGGACCATAAAAATCTTCACCAGTTGATGAAGACTTACAACCAGCCATATCTCTACCAATAATAAAGTGGGTGCAGCCATAATTTCTTCTGATTATCATATGTTGAAGAGCTTCTCTTGGCCCTGCCATATGCATTGAATAAGGTAAAAAAGCCCATTTTATTCTTTCATCTGATATTTCCTCTTCTAATTCTTTATAGGTCAAATATCTAACTTTTCCAGGGATATCATCTTGTTGAGTTGGTCCACAAGTTGGATGAACTAAAACAACTGAGTTAGAGGAGACATTATCTGAAAGTAAGGCATTAGTAAATAATTCATAATGTGCTCTATGAATTGGATTTCTGCATTGAAATGCAACTACATCATGATTTGATGGCAGTGTAGATCTAACTTCTTCTGGGGTTTTGCAGGGGAATTCTCTAATTGGTAGTTCGAAACCATAAACTCTTCCTCCTATATAAAATCTCCCTCTCTCGTTAAAAATCATCTTCACAGCAGGATGATCTAAAGAATTAGTACCATAACAAAGTTCAGCTTCTAAGGATTTGTCAGGCTCCCATTTAGAGCTAACTTCTAAAACTGCTATTTTTTGTTTTTTATAAGTAAGCAATATTGTCTCTCCAGCTTTTACTTTTTCATTATTTGAATCAAATACTATAGGCAAACCAAAAAGCAATCCATTTGTATTTCTATTATTTTTAATTACCGAATTGTAGTTATTTTCATCCATAAAACCTTCCAATGGAGAAAAAGCTCCAACCATCAAAAGTTCTACATCACATGCATTTCTCTCGCTACATTCAAACTCATAAGTAGCTTTAGAGATAAGATCATTTTTAAGGTTTTTATCTTGGATAATTAAATTTTTTAGTTCCCCTCCATATGGTGGTATAAGTCCATTAGTATCTGCCTTAGTTTTTTGTTGTAATTCCATTTTTTAAATTGATAAAGAAAAATTTTGGAAAAAAAAAAGGGGTTTAACCCCCTTTTTCTCTTAATTAGGATTTATGCCTTTCTTCCGTAAAGCTCCCCAATTATTTTTACATCAAGTGGATCCTTTGAACCCATATCTGTATCTGAAGGTTGGATTGCTTCAAAAGTACCAGCAAATTCGTCTGTGTCAGAATCTACATTGTTGATTGAAAGAGTAATAACGCCAGTACCGTTTACATCAACTTTAATATTTTCTTTTGCAAGTTCTTCGTCATCGCCCCCTAATGCAACTAAACCTTGAGCATATTCAACACCAGTATTTTTTGCTCTTGCCTTAGGATCTAGAAAGTCACCAGTTCTATAGTTAGGTGTAAATGTTGAACCACTAACCTCAGTGCCTGGCTCAATTGATGAAGGTAAATCAGCTGTAAGATCTTTTGCTGAAAATGCAAATGGCACCTCTAAACCACCAGGAGTTAATACAGTAATAAGTTGAAAATCAATACCCCCCTTTTCAGTGAAAGTTCCTGAATCTATATCTCCATAAACTTCTGTCACTGTGGTGTTATTTCTAGGACTTATAATTTTTGTAGAAACAAATTCTGCTGCTTTTCGTTTTGTCCCTGGCACTTTTACATAAACTTCTGTTGGATGCATGCATATTCCTTTAAGGCTATCTCCATTCCCTAGAGATATTGATCCGATAAGAGAAGAGTCTAATGTAGGGCAATCATTAGCCTTTCCTGTGTTAACAACATCTGTGAATTGTGCATTTCCTCTTTCAGAAAAGGCAAATGTTTTAACAGGTACGAAAGCAAAAGTTATACAAATTGAAATAACAAAAGCTAAGAAAGAACGAATTCTCATAATTAAAGTTGCAGTAAAGTTTTGTGACGATAGATTAAAGGTCATCTAATAAGTTTAGTACGGATATTACAAGGGCAAGTACCATAAAAGATAGGACTATTAAATCCTCGAAACAACCCGTAGCTTTTTAGATTTTAAAAAACTGGAATCATTTTAAGCTATCGCATTATTTTTAATGATTAAGATTACAAAAAAATACAAAACTAAAAAATTTTTTTTTATTTTTTTAATGAAATAATTTGGGTTATTAATTTATTTGCTAAGTCAATTTTTGATGTTTTGTTAAAGTGGTGTTCCATATTATTAGTATCGAATAACCAACCTTCATTTTGTGCCAAAAAGCCAAATCCTTGGCCTTCAAGATCAATTGGATTTGCGAATAGATAATCACAACCCTTTTGAATAATCTTTTCTTTAATTGTCATTCGTGCCTCTTCGATTGATCCTGTAAAAGCACAAAAGCCTACAAAAACTTGGTTATCTTTTTTAGATTTACTAATTGTTTTTAAAATATCTGGGACTAGCTCAAAGTTTTGATTCAAATGAGCATTAATTTGATTTTTTGGGATTTTAGCTGAAGTATCAGAGGTTATTTTGAAATCAGATATTGCTGCATTCATGAAAAAATAATCGCAATTTGATATTTCATTATTAAGTGCCCTAATTAAATCAACACTAGTTTCAATTTCATATCTTTTTATTCCATCAGTAAGATTCTTATCGATTTTCAGAGGACCATGAACATATTTTACTTGTGCTCCTCTGAACCTCGCTACTTGAGAAAGAAGTAGGCCCATAGCTCCAGAACTTTTGTTAGTAATGTGTCTTGCCGCGTCAATTTTCTCTGAGGTACACCCTCCAGTTATTAAAATTTCTTTATTAAGTAAATCTTTGCGATATTCATTTTGTTTATGTGAAGTTATAAATTCAAGAGCTAATTGGATTAGATCATTGGGAGGTATTTTACCGATGCCAATAGCATCACATGCTAAGAGACCTTCACTTGGTTCCAAAGACAAAACATTTTTGTAATTCTGTAAATTCTCATAATTTTTTTGTACAGCTTTATTTAGCCACATTTGTGTATTCATAGCTGGTGCAACGATAATTGGTTTTATATTTGCTATCAAGACGCTTGGGATCAATCCCTCTGCATTTCCAGTTACCCATTTTGCTAATGTTGTCGCTGTTAAAGGGGCGATGATTAAAATATCAGCCCAATTACTTAGTTCTATGTGAAGAGGTGTTGATTGATTATCAGACCATTGGTCATTTTCTAAAATGCACGGGTTTCTACTTAGAATAGAAAGAGAAAGCGGCTTTATTAATTTTTCTGCATTTTTAGATAAAACGCATCTTATTTCATAATTTTCTTTCGCTAATTGGCTAACTAATAATGGAACTCTTACAGCTGCAATACTTCCAGTTATTAATAAAAGAACCTTTATTTTGGAGTCCTTACTTTTAGTTTTCATCGAAAGGTTCCTGATCGAGGAGATGGGTATAATTAGTTGTTAATTCAGGTCTGTTGATTGCAAGAGCCCTCAGTAAGTGCCAGTCTTTTAAACCATCAAATGGAGTATTATAATTATCTTCCTCTAGTCTTTTAGCGAGCTTAAGGGTCATTTCTTCATCAAAAGAATTTACAAGTTCCTCGCTTATTTTATTTTCAGAAATGAATTTCATATTGAGTAGAGTCAATATACTTTAATAATAAAGCCTCAAGTAATTATTTAAAATTGATATTAGAATTAAGTACATATTTGCAAGGATATGATAATTTTCAATTTTAATAGTCTTTTCAAATTGTTTTTAGGACATTTATCTTCATTCTCAGTCATAGATTTGCAAACTCTCCTTTTCAAAAATATTCTTTCTTAAAATGTCTATGTAAAAAATTCATATCATGTCCCAAACCAAAAGAGAGCAAGTCATTTGTCACATACGCTATTTAAGGCAAGAGCTAAGAGAAATGCATTTAGGAATAAAAGAAGATGACCTTTTCCCTGAATCAGGCGAATTAAGAGGATTAATGGCTCAGATGGAAGCATTACTTGAATTAATAGAAGGGAATACTAAAATTCAATCAAACTCTGAAGCGGCTTAATTTAATGCAAAATGGTTGTTAAACCTCAAAAGACAAAATTTCAGCTAAAAATTGTGGAAAATATTCAGACATTAAGTATTTGGGCTAATAATCCATGGAGAAGATATTCAATTTCATTGATTACACTTTTAGTCGGCTACTTTTTTGGAAGCTCTCTTGGTATGGTAAGTGCCGTTGTGGAACTGATGGATCCTGTAGCCGCTTTTTTATCAGTAATTTTTATTGAGTTTTTAATAGTTCTAAGAAGAAATTTTAGATTTGAAAGGAAAAAGAAATTTTTAGTACTTTTATTAGATTCTTTAAGATTGGGATTATTTTATGGTTTCTTTACTGAAAGTCTTAAGTTGCTATAAATTTACTTGTTGTGTTTTTGTAATAGATAAAGCAAAGCCATTCTTATAGGGATACCATTTGCAATTTGATTATTAATTAAGCAATTAGGATATCGATCTACCACTTTGCTACTTATTTCAATATCTCTGTTAATGGGACCAGGATGTAGAATTGGAATTTCTTTATTATTCAAAGATAATTTCTCTGGTGTTAAGCCATAATCCACACTATATGAATCAACACTACTAAGTAGATTTTCAATCATTCTCTCTTTCTGGAGTCTTAAAACAATAATCGCATCTGCAATTTTTATTGATTCTTCCAATGATCTAGAAATTGTTAAGGAGCCTCTTGATTTAACAGGATCTTCTGTTTGATTTGGCGCGGGAGTTTTTAAAAAATTGATAAATTCATCAGATATTAATGTTTTAGGACCACATAAGATTATATCGGCGCCGAATGCGCTCAATGCCCAAAGATTTGACCTGGCAACCCTTGAATGATTAACGTCTCCAATTATTAAAATTTTTTTTGAATTTAACACCTCTGGATTCAGTGTTTTTTGGGAAAAGAATTTTATCAATGTATAGATGTCAAGCAATCCTTGGCTGGGATGACTATGCAATCCATCTCCCGCATTAAGAACCGAAGTCTTGGAATTTATTGCATCAAGTTTTTTTGCGATCTCAAAGGTTATGTAACTTGATGAATGTCTGATAACTAATGTATCCGCCCCCATAGCAGAATAAGTTATTGCTGTATCAATTATTGTTTCGCCTTTTGTTAAAGAGCTGGAGGATGGCGCAAACGTTTGGACATCAGCAGAAAGTCGTTTTGCTGCAAGCTCAAAACTATTTTTTGTTCTTGTACTAGCTTCAAAAAATAAAGACGTTACCAAAGTCCCTTGTAATGCCGGTATCTTTTTTGTTCCTGCATTTTTTAGTGCATCAAATCTATTAGCTAATTCAAATACGGACTCATAATCTTTAATTGAAAAATTAGCTAGTGAGTGGATATGTTTATGAGGCCAAATTTGCATTACTCTTAAAAAGATAAATGATTATTGAAATTTAGGTGTTCTGTCACCTTTTAATCTTTTACTTACACTCCTACTATTTTTGAGATACCAACGCCATTTTATATTTTTTGCCTTTGATATGCCAATTCTAGTAGTTTGAATAAGATCTTTTTCTTCTATAGTGGAGTCTCTTGGAGAAATCCATAAAGATTCGTTATTAAGAACTTCAAGTGAGTTAAATGAAATATCTACACTGAATGATTTTGTTACTAGGCCAGGTCCAGAAGCTAATCTTTCATTCTTATTAGAGATAAAAACTGATCTTATCAAAACACCACTTGCAAAATTCTCTTTATCAGTAACTATGTTTAAACAATGGTGAATGCCATAAGATTTGTAAACATAAAATGTACCAGGGTTTCCAAATAATGATTTGTTTGATTTAGTCATTTTGCGGTAGCCATGACAGGCCTCTTCTTCCTGTGAATAAGCTTCAGTTTCAACAATAACCCCTTTAACTTGATCTATCTCATTATTTTTTTTTATTAGGTAACAGCCTATTAAATCAGGAGCAACAAGTTTAGAGTGCCGATAAAAAAAATTTTTTGGAAATAATTCTTCTTCTATTTTTCAATATCTATCTAATAACATATTTAGCTGAGAAAAATAATTAAGGCTATTAATTGATATCGATTTTCAAAAAGATGTGATTATTTTTTAAATTATTTGAAATTCAAAGGATATGTAAATAAGTTGTTCTCAATAAACTATTATTTAATAAGAAAGATATTAAAAGTATGACAAAAATAACAAAAGAGGAAGTAAAAAAAGTTGCTCTATTAGCTAGATTAGAACTTAACGAGAATGAAATTAATAATCATGCAGAACAATTAGAAAAGATATTGGATTATATAAGACAACTTGAAAAAATTGATACAGATGATGTCCCCTGTACAACGAGAGCTATAGAGGTTGTAAATGTATTTAGAAAAGATGAAAAGATAAATTCTGATTGTAATGAAGAACTTTTAGAATTGGGTCCATCGAGAGAAGATAAATATTTTAAAGTACCAAAAATTATTAATGAATGAGTAAGTTAGTTGCTTCCAATAAATGTTTTGTTAACTATCTTTAGTAAAAATTTTTTTATCTTAAATCCTGGATATAAATTTATTATTTTTCTTATTTTCCCCCTCTTTTTGCTGTGACTCCTTATACCTATTAATAAATTCTGGCTGAATTACACGCCTTTTATAATGTCTCTTCTTAAACCATGGATCAGGAAAATTAAAAGAAAGGCTTTTGAGATTTTTGATAATAAACTTACTTTGGAAATCATTCAAAATATTATTAGCATTACCAAATAAAAAATATAGATTTTTAATTTCTCTTTCAAGCACTTTTAATTTAGCTTTTTTGACTAATTTCTCACGGATTTCAATTCCTAAATAATTCCAACTGGTGTTGACTAAAGCTAAATCAAATAGAAACTCTCCATCAGCACAACCTATATCCAAATGAAGATTCGATTTAGATTCACCAAACATTTCGCGCAAAGAAGGTATTCTTTGAATTTGACTGAAATTACTACTAAGGGGGTTAACATGCTGTCTCATACGATTATCAATATATTTCTAGGAAATAATATAAGGATGCATAATATTCATAACTATGACAATAGTAAGTTCAAAAGTAACACTTTGATGTTTAATTATTATGTGTTTAAAAAGAAAAAGTTTTGAACGTTTTTAATCAACTTTCTATTTGGCTTTCCTTTCAACTTTCAATAATTTTCCTTATTGGTATCCCTGTTACTCTATCCTTATGGTCAATTAAAAAAAGAAATAAAGCAGTAATTAAACTTCTATCAATTTATTGGAAAGTATCACTTTTATTTTTTATAAGCCTTCTACTTTTAATAGGAAAGTATAATTATGCTCTTGTGATAACAAATACTTCAACATTATTAATGACAGTTTCAGTTTGGTTTTGGAACGATATTAATGATGAATTAAGAGAATATGATTTTTCTTACTCCCTTACCACAACAACAAAAATATGGAGATGGACGATAACTTTTATATCTCTCAATTTCTTCATCCAGAGTTTACAAAACTTCAACTGCTTTTCTTTTATAAATTCGGATGCGTGTGCAATATGGCTTCAACCTTCTTCAAATTTATATATTATTATTAAAGATTTATTTAATTTTTTCTTTGGAGCTAGCTTTACCCAGCCGATATCAAAATTCTTAGGATTATTTTCATTATTAATCTATATTTTAGGCCTTATTCAATGGTCAATAATCAAATTACCTAAAAATGGAAGAAACTCCTACTTCTCAGAAAATGGCAAAAATTGATTTAATAAATAGTCTTGAAAAAATAAGTTCAGAGATGCCTGATAGGATTCTTAAACTAGAGGGTTTTATTTTAAAAGAAAATCAAAAAGAACAATTAGAAATACTTATTTTTAGAGGTTACAGTAGCTCAACAACTCATCCAATTGAAATAGATTCAGAAAAAAAAGTAATACCATTTTCTTATACAATTACAAACTTTAAACTTTATAAAGGACCGTTAACAGAACCCAAAGAAAATTTTATAAGGGAAAATCAAAAATCAGTTTTCTTTTTGAATCAAAAAAACTGGATTTAAATAAATTCAAAATTAATAATATTTGAACATCTTTTACATAATTTTGTATTTTGGATTCCATTAAAAGTTTCTTTTTGATAATGCCAACATCTATCACATTTTTGACCTTGAGCTTTATTTATTTGAATTTTACCAAGTGCATTGTTATCAATAATCAGAGAATTCTCCACCAAATCGGATACCACTTGGAAGTTTGATACTATAAGCCAATCTCTAAATAAATCTACATCTTGATTGCCAAATTCTTTTAGCCAAGTAAGTGAATCTTTTAAAGATTTATCTTCAGGTAAATAATTAACTTCAGTTTCCAAAGCGGCTCCAATTATTTGTTTGTTCCTACATCCTTCTATAGCCTTATTAATTTCAACTCTCAAATTTCTTAAATTTGCGATGTGCTCATTAAGTATTTGATTTTTCCATGACTCCGAAAATATTGGCCATCCTCTTTCAAAGACTGATTTTTCTTCAGTTGAATATGGAATATTTTGCCAAATATCTTCAGCCATATGACAAAGCACTGGAGAAATAAGTACCGCTAAATTTTCAACAACTTTTGACATGACGAACTGACAAGATTTTCTCCTAAATTGTGATTTAGAACTTACATATAACCTATCCTTCGCAATATCCAAATAAAAATTTGATAGATCTACAACGCAAAAACTTTGCAAAATTTGAAAAAATTTTGAAAATTCATAATTTTCATAAGCATTTGATATTTGATCTGTAACTTCAACTAATCTGCCTAACATCCATTGATCTAAGAGAGGCAATTGATCAATTTCAAAACTATCAATTTTAGGATCATAATCATGAATATTACCTAGAAGATATCTTGCAGTATTACGAACTTTTCTATAAACATCTGAAAGTTGTTTGAGTATATTTGAACCAATTGGAACATCTACTGAATAATCTACAGAGCTTACCCATAGCCTTAAAACATCAGCACCATAAGCAGGATCAGTTTTTTTATTATTACCTCCATTAATAATTATATTTGGATCAACAACATTTCCTAAAGATTTGCTCATTTTTCTTCCGTTTTCATCAAGTGCAAAACCGTGAGTTAAAACTTTTTTATATGGAGGTTTATTATTGACTGCAACAGATGTTAACAAAGAAGACTGAAACCATCCTCGATGTTGATCTGAGCCCTCTAAATAAAGATCTGCTGGATACTTTAATTCACTTCTTAGTTCACATACTGCAGCCCAGCTAGATCCTGAATCGAACCAAACATCCATTGTATCTGTTCCTTTTTTCCAAAGATCAGATTCTTTTGCATAATTTTCTGGCAAAAGATTCTTAACATCCCAATCCCACCAAATATCCGCTCCATGTTCACTAAAAAGTTCTTGAATATGATTAATTATCTCTTTGTTAAGGAGAATGTCATTACCATTTTTTTTATAAAAAACTGGAATAGGGACACCCCATGACCTTTGTCTAGAAATACACCAATCTCCTT
>MWOU01000115.1 GCA_002025975.1 Prochlorococcus sp. HOT208_60m_813B04 | reverse complement strand
CTGCAATAGCTCATGGTATTGATAAATATGTAGGGTCTATAGAAAAGGGTAAAATTGCGGATTTGACATTGTGGAAACCTTCCTTTTTTGCTGTAAAACCTGAATTAGTTATTAAGGGAGGATCTATAGTTTGGTCCCAAATGGGTGATGCAAATGCTTCAATTCCTACTCCAGGTCCAGTACATGGTCGACCTATGTTTGCAAGTTTCGGCCAATCTCTAATTAAGAGTTCTTTTACCTTTTTAAGTAAAAATTCAATCGATCAAAATATTCCAAATAAATTAGGCTTACAAAAGAAATGTATTGCCGTAGAAAATACCAGAAATATCAATAAATTAAACTTAAAACTAAATAGCAAACTACCAAATATTTCAGTTGATCCTCAAACTTATGAAGTTTTTTCTGATGGGGAACTTCTTACTTGTGAACCTCTTGATGAAGTTCCAATGGCTCAAAGGTACTTTTTACTTTAGAAGTTTTTAATTAATTCTTTTTTAGTTGTCTTTACATATTTTGACCCAGCAATTGCCAAATCTTCTTGCAGTTTGTTCTCACAAGATAGAACTCTTGACCAACTTGGTAACTGCTTTGTCGTAGGGCAAGCTAAGTAATCTTCTGTAGCCGGTCTCAATAGTTTCGCAAATTTTTGAACCGACAGTTCTTCTTCATGCCTATCGTATGGAAGTTGATTAACTGCTGAATCTAATCCAAATTGTTTTACTCGATCTTCTCCAACTCTTTTGTAGAGAACTTCTAGGGTCGCTAGTTGAGTACTTGTTAAGGTCTCAGCTTGATGCTCCATGAGTCCTCTTAAAACACTTGAAAGTATTTCTGTACACATTTTTTGCAACCCTTCTTTAGATGAGTCACCAATATTCTTATGTTTATGATCAAACAAACCTAGGTCAACTTGGGCTATTTTGGAGGTTCTTACGTTTCTATAAACCTCAGATAATAAACCTATCTCTAAACCCCAGTCACAAGGAATGCGTAAATTCATAGCAAGGTCTTTAGTGAAAGCAAACTCACCTGCTAATGGATATCTAAATGATTGAAGATATTGTAAAAAAGGACCCTTCCCTACTAACTGCTCAAGACTTGCCAATAAGGGACCAACGAATAATCTTGTTGCTCTACCTCTCAATTGATTGGTCTCTAAGGATAACCGGCTGTAAAAAGCCTTTACATAAGATATTCCATATGATTCATCTAGAAGTGGAAGCATCATTCTTGAAGGATACAAAGGACTAAAAGTTCTTATATCAGCATCAAAAAGGGCAACAACTTCTGATTTTCTCGTCGCAACTCCTATGCCTTGCCATACAGCCCATCCTTTACCTGGAGTTCCTAAAAGTTCCAACCCATTTTTTTCTTGGCTTTTTAATAGTTCTATTACAGAGGGGGAATTAGTCCATTGAACATGAACTGGAAATGGCATTGAGTCAAAAAATGATTTTGCTGATTTAACTTGCTCAACAGTTTTTGCAGAAAGAGCAATAACTAATTCATTTAAGCCTGTAAGGTCTTTTAAAACTTCTCTTATGTCTTTTAATGCTGGGCGCTCAAATTCTTCATATAAGCAAGGTATTAGAATACTAGTTGATCTTTTTTTAAGGCTTTTGTTTAATTCTTTAAGTAAATTTCTTGTAACTCCATATTCATGTATTGTTGTGATTAAACCTTGTTGAAAGTCCATTTTCTATTTGATGTGCAGAATAGTATTAATACTTCGTTGATTTTTTCAAAGTGAAGCAAATTGATTCAGAGAAAAAATTAGATAGATTAAAGATCGATAAATTGTTAAAAACAATTTATTCAAATAATACTACAGAAGAAATTAATTTTATTTCAAACCAATTATTACAGATTTTAGATGATTTCTCAGACAAATATGCTTATGAAGAAATAAGAGATAAGGAAAGGTGGAATGAATCTCATTCGGTTTTGATAACTTATGCAGATAGTATTTATAAAAATGGTGAGGAAACATTAAAAACTCTTAGTGAATTGTTAAGTAACCATTTTGGCAGTCTTTCTAAAGTTGTACATATTCTCCCTTTTTTGAAATCCACAAGTGATGGAGGTTTTGCAGTCTCTAGTTATGATTCCTTAGAAGAAAAATTTGGTGGTTGGGATGATCTCAAGAGTATTTCTAAAAATCATGATTTGATGGCAGATTTAGTACTTAATCATGTCTCATCATCTCACCCATGGGTTCAACAATTTATTAAATCCCAAGAACCAGGGATATCAAATGTTTTTTCACCGAAAAAAAGTCTTGACTGGTCAAATGTAGTTAGGCCTCGAAGTTCCTCTTTGTTTTCTCAAATAAATACTGAAGATGGCCCTAAACAAGTTTGGACAACTTTTGGTCCAGATCAAATTGATTTGAATTGGCATAATCCAAAAATGACTCTTGAGTTCCTAAATTTAATTATTAATTATTTAACCAATGGAATTAAATGGTTCAGGCTTGATGCTGTAGGTTTTATTTGGAAGGAATCAGGGACAACCTGCTTGCATTTACCCAAAGCACATTCAATTGTGAAACTCTTAAGAGTTCTCTTAAATAATCTTCTTGATGAGGGCGTATTAATAACTGAAACTAATGTTCCTCAGAAGGAAAATCTATCTTATCTGATTCCTGATGATGAAGCCCACATGGCATATAATTTCCCATTGCCTCCTCTTCTCCTGGAAGCAATTATTACTTCAAGAGCTGATATTCTAAACTCATGGATTTTTGATTGGCCCATATTACCTGAAGATACTACTTTATTTAATTTCACGGCATCTCACGATGGCGTTGGGCTAAGAGCTCTTGAAGGTTTAATGAATGAGCAGAGAATTAAAGATTTGTTAATTAATTGTGAGAAAAGAGGCGGATTAGTAAGTCATAGACGTTTATCAAATGGTGATGATAAACCCTACGAATTGAATATTAGTTGGTGGAGTGCAATGGAAGACTCTAGTAGAGATGCTAAAAGATTTCAATATGAGAGATTTATTTTGAGTCAATTATTAGTAATGGCTCTGAGAGGGGTCCCTGCATTTTATTTGCCAGCATTACTAGCTTCAGAAAACGATATCAAAAGTTTTTCTATGACAGGTCAAAGAAGAGATCTAAACAGAGAAAAGTTTAAATCAGATAATCTTGTTTCTGTTTTAAATAATCCTGAATCTAATGCTAATAAAAACTTAAAATGTCTTCGTAATGCTATGGATGTCAGATCAGAATTAAAGCAATTTCATCCACGTTCAGAAATGGAATGTTTGTCTAAAGGTAGAAGCGATATTGTTGTAATCAAAAGAGGTAATGGTCCTAAAGCTGTTTTCGCAATTCATAATATGACAGAAAATAAAATTAATTATCAACTAAATGATTACGATTTACCAGAAATAATAGATAATGATTTTAATATGAAGGATTTTTTAACATCCACTAAATACAATTGTAAAAATATTAGCCTTGATCCTTTTCAAGTTATTTGGCTTGGTTCTCTAATAAAATGATAGAAAATTCTTCTCTTTGGGTTGTAAGCGATGTAGATGGAACTTTGATGGATCACTCTTATGATTTAACGCCAGCAAAAGAAACTATAAAATCTCTTCAAAAATTATCCATACCTGTAATTCTATGCACAAGCAAGACAGCTGCTGAAGTAAAAATAATCAGAAAAGAACTAAATCTGACGGATCCTTATATTGTTGAGAATGGTGCAGCAATATATGGTGAATCTCTTCAAAAGGTAAATGGGAAAATTATTCTCGGGAAAAAGTATGAAACTCTTGAAGAAATCTTAAATCTTATCTCTAAAGAAATTGATTTTAAACTAATTCCGCTTAATAATCTTGCTGACTCTGAAGCAACTGAGCTTACAGGATTAAAAGGAAATTCATTAACTTTAATGAGAGATAGACACTGGAGTATGCCTTTTTTAAATCCTCCTGGTTTTTTAGAAGAGAAAATTAATATCTGCTGTAAAAAATTCAATGTTGAAGTTTTTAAGGGTAATAGGATGAGTCACTTATTATCTAAAAAATCGAATAAAGGTATAGCGATAAATGCTCTAAAAGAATATTCAAATATTCAAAATATTGAAATTATAGGTTTGGGTGATTCACCAAATGATTTACCTCTTCTTTTAAACTCTGATATTAAAATTGTTATTCCTGGAATAGATGGACCTAACTTAAATTTACTAAATCAATTGAAAGATTTTGAATTTACATTAGCTTCTGAACCAAATGGATATGGTTGGAAAAATGAAATCAATAAATTGATAAATAAGCGAGAACTAGGTTAAGAGATGAAAGATTTAGATATTAATTTTCCTCTTGATAAATTTGAAAAATTAATTATTGATATAGGTTGGGAATCCTTGGATGATTGGTTCAATTTTTGGAACAATCAAAGAAATATTATTTCTATTAATCAATATTGGAATGATAAGGTAAATGATGATTGGATTTGGGGTTTAGCTTTACCTATTTTATCTAAGGCTTATAAATATCAGAATAATTTTTCTGATAGAAAAATTATTGGAATCTCTGCTCTACCTGGTACAGGTAAAACAACACTAGGTAATTGGCTCGAAGCCATATCGTTAAAATTAAACTTCAAAATTGCGGTTATATCAATTGACGACTTTTATCTCCCATCAGATGAAATGGAATTAGCAATTAAAAATAACCCTTGGAAAGTCTCAAGAGGGTTTCCTGGTAGTCACTCAGTGCAATTAATGCATGAAAAATTATTAAATTGGAAGATAAATGGAGAATTAAATGTACCAGTTTTCGATAAATCTTTAAGAAATGGTTTGGGAGATAGATCTCACTGGAGATTAGATAATCCTGATTTATTAATTCTTGAGGGATGGTTCTTGGGAATTAAACCTCACCCTATTGACATAAATGATTCACCAATAAACTCGATAAATTTGAGTCCTAGAGAATCTTCTTATATAAAAAAAATTCAAAATAACCTTAACGAATATTTGGATATTTGGACTTTAATAGATAACATTTGGCACTTAAAGCCCTTGAAGATGGAATATATGAATATGTGGAAAAGAAATCAGGAAAAAGAAATGTTTTTACGGAAAGGTAACGCCCTTCAAGATGAAAAATTATCTAATTTCTTGAGAATGCTTAATGTCTCTATTCCTTATAGAAGTTTTGATGTTATAGAATCTTACGCGCTTTTATTAATTGATCAAGAAAGAAAATTAGTTGAGGCTGGATTAAATTTTTAGCATTTTTTAAATTTCTTTTTTTTTCAGTAATTTTTTATACATTTTTTTTTGCTCTAAATGTTGTTTAATTATGTTCACTACTGTTTAGGGATGGTTGAGTTTTCGTACAAAAATGAAGGATGTAGAATGGTTGTATTGAGGTGTGTTGGCCCATCAAATTTTTTCTTAGAGAGAGTTTTATTTCCAACTGACATTCTTACTTTTATGGCTCCAAATGATTCAAGAGTTGAAATTTGGGGAAATGAATTATATGGCCCTAAGTTGGAAGAGAGAATAAGAATTTCTACTGATAATGAAGATTCGACTTTAGTTGCTTAAAACAGACAACCTCAAATTGTCTTCGAGTCAATATTTTTTACAAATACCTATTTTTTATTGATATTATCAAATTAGTTTTAGTTTTAGTTTTAATGATTTATTTTTCTTCCTTTGCAATAGGAGGCTTTGTTCCTTCTGCAGCTATTGCTGGAGTACTACTTTTAGTCGGTTTAGGAGCCTTTTTTTATCTAGGTATTAAAGGACCTACAGATTATTAAATCTGAGTCAATGAATAAATGATATTTTTTAATTTTTTATAACCTTAATAATTAAGTTAACATAATGGATTTAACAACTATTTTATTTATATTAAGCCTACCTTTCGTATTATTAACTGTTTACTTTGGGACAAAAAATGATTTTTACGAGAGTGAAAACTATAAAGGCGACGGTTGTGCTCACGATGTTAAAAGGTGACTTTATTAATAGCCTCTAAAAACACAAGTCCATCTACTATCAAATTGCCAAACGGGTTTATATATTTCATTTGTAATTTTTTCGCCAGCCTTATTACAAGTATCTAAATCTTTCATAGGAATAGAGTGTAATGAAGGGCTTGTAATTCCACTCACCTCTGGCCTCCCTCCTGGCCCTTGTCTATAAGTTCCAATTATTAACCAATAGTTGGCTTTTGCAGAATCAGAAAAGATTAAGGAAAAAAGAAAAAATAATATTAAAATTGATTTTTTTTTCATCTTTCTATATTAGCTTTTAATTATTAAATGTAAATTGCTATTAATTAATTAGGTAGTTTAATAATTCTTTGGAATATTTAAAATATACTTTATACGGTTTAATTCAAGGGTTGACGGAATTCATACCCGTAAGTAGTACAGCTCATTTAAAAGTTATATCTCTTTTTTTAGGTATTGAGGATCCTGGCACCTCCTTGTCTGCTATTTTGCAACTTGGAAGTGTTTTTGCTGTAATTTGGTATTTTAGGAATGATATTTTTAATTTTAGAAGTCAAACCTCAAAAAAATATTTTAAATATCTTTTACATGAAAGGCTAGTAAAGTCTATTTTGATTGGTACTATCCCAATTGTTTTGCTTGGTGGGATTATAAAATTATTTGCCCCAAATTTTCTTAACGTTCTTCGTTCAAATTTATCAATAGCCCTTGTTTCAATCGTAATGGCTTTTTTTATGTACTTGGCAGATAGTTCCAAAAGAGGTTTTATTAGTATTAAAAACCATAATTACTCAGATAGTTTTTTGATAGGTTTCTTTCAGGCATTTGCCATTTTCCCAGGTGTTTCAAGATCGGGTGTTACAATTTCTAGCGCTCTAATATCAGGATGGGAAAGAGGAGATGCTGCGAAATTTTCTTTTCTTTTAGGGATGCCAGCTATTTCTCTTGCTGCAATTGTTGAGTTTATTTCTTCTTTTAATGATATTTTTTTATTAAGTTTCCCCCCTCTTTTTGTTGGTCTTATTACGACATTTTTGTCCTCTTTATTAGCAATAGATTTCTTATTAAAGTATTTTTCTTCAAATGGGTTGAAAATATTTATTATCTATCGATTTATTTTTGGTGTTGTAATTCTTCTGAATTTATAATTGGATGAAAAAAAGTTTTTGCAATTGTGTTAATGTTTAAAAAATTCTTTCTAATGAACATTTTTATATCTTTCCAATTAGGTGAGGTTCAAGTTTCAAATTTTACTATATTGATTTTAGCTTTTTTTTCTTCTTTTACATTCATAGCAGTAGGTATAAGTTCAT
This sequence comes from Prochlorococcus sp. HOT208_60m_813B04, assembly GCA_002025975.1. Lineage (GTDB taxonomy): Bacteria > Cyanobacteriota > Cyanobacteriia > PCC-6307 > Cyanobiaceae > Prochlorococcus_A. Next base: position 5,557 of record MWOU01000115.1, on the reverse strand, counting down.
ATAAACTATACAAATCGCTTATAAATGAAGACGATAAATAATCGGAACGGCGGGATTTGAACCCACGACCCCCACTACCCCAAAGTGGTGCGCTACCAAACTGCGCTACGCCCCGTGTCTTTACTATAAAGATTAGATTGATTTAAATGTTATTCTTTATAGGATTGTTATCAGATCTCAATACACACTTTTCAACTTCCCAATTAAAGTTTTCCCATATATATTCTTCTAATTTATAGTTGCTTCCAGAAAAAACTCCTAACTTAACTTTTGTAGGTGAAGCGGAACAATACTGCCTGCTTCCAGCTGATGCAAGATATTGTTGATGGTATTGTTCAGCATAAAAATATGAATCAATCATTTTTATTTCCGTTTCAATTAAACCAAGATTTTTTTTGCTTAGTTCCGTTTGAAATTCTTTTTTACTAGCTAGTATTGTTTTAATATTATTTTGATTTTTGTAATATATAGCTGATCTATATTGTGATCCAATATCATTACCTTGCCCGTTTTTTTGAGTAGGGTCATGACATTCCCAAAACATTTTTAACAAATCACTTATATCTATTTCCCTTTTATCCCATATAACTCTTACTACTTCCGAATGACCAGTTAAGCCAGAACATACTTCATAATAAGTTGGATTGTTTTTTTCGCCTCCAGCATAACCTACAGATGTTGTGACTACTCCAGGAAGTTTCCAAAAACATTTTTCAGCTCCCCAGAAACAACCACATCCAAAAATTATTTCATCTTCTTCTGCATTAGGATCTTTTTTGATGTCTGTTTTTAATATTCTATGTAATGCATAAGCATCATTAGTTAAATTTATCTCCTCATTATTCATGATTTTTTTCAGAAATTTAAACATAATTTAAATCTATTTATTATAAGTAAAAAAAATACTTTTAGCTCTTAACAATTCTTGTAGCTAATTCTCTTTCCCAAAGTTGTTTATATAGCCCATTCACTTTTACTAAATCTTTATGAGCCCCTTCTTGGACTATTTCTCCTTTATCCATTACTAAAACCCTATCACAGGTAGCTGCAACAGAAAGTTGATGACTAATCATTATGATTGTTTTATTACTTCTATCACTCATTTCATCAATTATTCTTGCTGCTGTTTTATTATCTACGCTTGCTAAAGCATCATCAAGAACAACAATAGGAGAATTAACAAGTAGTGCTCTTCCTAGTGCTGTTCTTTGCCTTTGTCCACCACTTAATGTGATACCTCTTTCACCTACAATAGTTTTGAACCTTTGTGGAAAACTATTGATATCATCAATTAATCCAGCCTTTGTAGCAGTTTCTTTAACTAAATATTTAGAAGCTTTAGGTTCTCCAAAACTTAGGTTTTCTGAAATTGTAGAAGTAAATAAGAATGCTTCTTGTGGAACAATTGAAATATTTTTTCTAAGATCGCTTAATTTTAAAGTTTTTACATCAATTTCATCTAAAAATAATTGATTGTCTGGAATTTCAATAGTCCGTCCTAGAGACTTCGCTAGTGTTGTCTTGCCACAACCTACTGGACCAACTATTGCAATAAGTTCACCTGGATAAATTTTAAAATTGAGACTATTTAATGAATTAAATTTTGATCCTGGGTACTTTACTGTTAAATTTTTTGCTTCTAAGTATCCTTTAACTTTTCTTTTTAAAAATTTTGTTTCTGCTCTATCTACAATATTTGGTTTGTTCTGAAATATTTCTTCCACACGATCTAAACTTACTTGACCAAGTTGAAAAGTATTTAATGTAAAACCTAATAGAGCTGTTGGGAAGACAAGTCTTTCTACGTAAAGAATTAAAGCTACTAAACCACCTATCGAAATAAATCCACTCTCTAATTGAAAAGTTCCTAATGATAATAAAATCAATAATGAAATTGAGGAAATCCCTTGTAGCAAAGGGAATAGGGTACTAGCTGTTCTTGCAAGTATTATCGCTGAATTTCTGTAGTCATTATTATATGTGTTAAATTCTTTTTTCTCAGCATTCTCTTGGGCATAAATTTTAATGGCGCTTATACCAGATAGATCTTCTTGTATTAGATCACTAAGTTTTGATAATGATTCTTGCTGAGCTTTTCTTTGTGTAACCATTTTGCCGCCAAATAGACTTACAATTCCAAGGATTAGTGGAAATATCATTAAAGCTGATATTGTTAATGTTTTATTAATCGAAAACATTGAAGGAATTGTGAATGAATAAGCTAAGACAATGTTGCACAAGCTTAAGACTGTAAAACCTAAAAGTCTTCTAATGTTTTCAACATCGCTTGTAGCTCTACTAATAATGTCTCCACTCCCTTTTTTTTGAATCCATTCTGGATCTTGAATAAGTAAATGGTCAAAAAGTTTTTGACGAAGATTTACTTCTACCTTTCTACCTATGCCGAAGACAATCTGTCTTGAAAATAATCTTATTAAACCCATACAAGTTGCTAAAAATATTAACCATAAAGATTTAGAAATAACAAAATCAGAAGAAAACCCATTTTGTAATTGGTCAATTATGTTTTTTACTTCTAAGGGTATTACAACGCTTAGTATATTTACTAATAAGAGAGCTAAAGCTCCAAATAAGAATTCTTTTTTGTAAGGTCTTAGGTATTTAGATATAACTTCTATCTTTAAATTTTTCATTTTATTTTGCCGATATGATTAAGATAATGTTTCATTTTTGAATATGTGAGCTAATTTTATAAATGATTCAGTATTTATTTATGGGTAACGAGCAAACTCATCCATTACATGAAATAGACAAGAACATTATAGATTCCCTTATCACTAAAAAAACTCCAGAAGATCTTGACTATATAAATTTAGCTAGATTAATTAATCGCTATACCAATTTCCCAGGAGAAATTGAAATTAAAAACGATATTGAAAAAATTTTAAATTTTTGGAAGATAACTAAAAATGAACTTTTTTCAAAAACTAAAAATATTTGGTCAAAAAGCTTCAGGCCATCTAATACAAATAAAGATTTAGTTGGCTCGGGTTTTGATACCTCAAATTGAATTTTATCTGCATAATTTTTCTTCCATAAATAAATGTCTTCTAATTTAACAAACGCTGAAATCCTAAATAATTTGTTGGAGGGTAGGGACCTTGATGAATTAACTTCTAGATCTTTAATGCAAAGATGGCTTAATGATGAAATTTCAGATGTTGAAACAGGAGCTTTTTTGAGTGCTTTGAGAGCAAAGAGTTCTAAAGATGTTGAACTAAGTTCTATGGCTGAGGAACTCTTAAATGTTTGCGAATTGCCAGTTGCAAGACCAAATTTGTATTTGGTAGATACTTGTGGAACAGGGGGTGATGGAGCTAATACATTCAATATTTCAACCGCAGTTGCATTTGTAGCTGCGTCTTGTGGGGTAAAAATTGCAAAACATGGAATAAAAGTGCTAGTGGAAAAGTTGGCTCTTCAGATGTTTTGTTGAATCTTGGTTTGAATTTAAATTGTTCATTAGAAAAAGTAATCAAAGCCGTAAGTGAAATTGGAGTAACTTTTTTGTTCGCACCTGTTTGGCATAAATCTTTAGTAAAACTTGCTCCATTAAGAAAGACCCTTGGAATAAGAACAGTATTTAATCAACTTGGACCATTAGTTAATCCTTTGAGGCCCAATGCACAAGTTTTAGGTGTTGCTTCTGAGGATCTTTTACAGCCTATGGGAAGCGCGCTTTTAAAAATGGGTATGAATAGAGCAATAGTCGTACATGGCTCTGGTGGCCTAGATGAAGCTTCGCTTCAAGGAGAAAATAAATTAGTATTTGTTGATAATGGTGAATTACGTTTTTCAGAAATAAACATTTCAGACTTTAACCATGAAAATATATCTAATGAAAAGCTTGTGGTCTCTGATTCTGAGTCTAATGAGGAAATATTAAAGTCTGTCTTAAATGGTTCTGGACAAAAATCTCATATTGAATAAAGAATTTCAGCCGCATCAGAAACTGTATTTGTAATTGGACCAATTTGATCAAGAGAACTAGCAAATGCTACAAGTCCCCATCTACTAACTCTGCCATAAGTTGGTTTAAGACCTACGACGCCACAAAAAGAAGCAGGTTGCCTTATAGATCCTCCTGTATCAGAACCTATAGCCGCTGCACAAAATCCAGCGGCAACTGAAGCAGCACTACCGCCTGAACTGCCTCCTGGCACTCTATTAATATCCCAAGGATTTGAAGTGACACCAAATATAGAAGTTTCTGTTGAACTACCCATTGCAAATTCGTCTAAATTTGTTTTTCCTAAACAAATTGCACCTGAAAACCACAATTTACTCGAAGCGGTGGATTCATAAGGCGCAACAAAACTTTTGAGCATTTTACTTGCACAAGTTGTTGCAACACCTTTGGTGCAAATATTATCCTTTATTGCTATCGGCATCCCCGCGAGTAGAGGCAGTTTTTCTTGATTTTGAATTAATTTATCAATTTTCTCTGCTTGCGCGATAGCATTATTTTTTGTAGTACAAATATATGAGTTAATTACAGGATCTTTATGATCGATTTTGTCAAAGATATCATTAACTAATTCCTTAACAGAAGCATTATTGTTGATAATTTCTTTTCTTAAAGAATTAAAATTCATTTCTTAATTTATTTTTTGTAGTCAAAGTTATCAAACAGTTAATGGTTCTTCTTTTTTGCAACGTACTAAACTGTATTTAATATTTTTAGACCCTTCATCGGAAAGATCTTTAATAAAAGAAGACATATTTTCTTTTAAACTATGTTTAGTAATAAATGGGCCGAACCAGTAGGTGCTACTAGGATTATTTGTTTCAATTTTAGCCCACCAAGCTAAACCGAGTTTGTTTCCAAAATTTCTAATCAATTTTTTTGGCCTGTTAAACCTTTAATTCTTGTTAAATTCTATACAATTTTGTCGTCAAAATTCAATAATTTTTTATTAATCATAAAAATATATTGAAACAACAACATTATTAGTGGTATTTAAAGAGTGATTTTCCACAATAAAATTATTTACCTGTCAAGTGAAATAGGGATATGGCGGCCGCCACAGAGGCATTTAAACTTGAAGTCTTACCTTTAAGAGAAATACTTAATATAAAATCGCATTTTTTTTGAGTAAGCAAAGAAATACCTTTATCTTCAGAGCCAACTACAACTACCAAAGGTGCTTTCTCTTGAAAATTTGAGATAGATATTTGACCATCTCCAGATAAGCCAACAACAAGAAAACCATTTTTCTTAAGTTCTTCAAGTGCTCTATTTAAGTTAACAACTCTACTTACATGAAGGTGTTCTAAGGCTCCTGCAGCTACCTTGGCGACTGTTCCAGTCAAGCCTGCAGACCTTCTCTGAGGAATTATTACACCTTTGCAATCAAATGCTTCCGCCGATCTTATAATCGCACCAACATTATGAGGATCAGTAATACCGTCTAACGCGACTATTATAGGATTTCGACAATTGTGTTTAGAAAAATCGATTAATTGTTCTAAGGATATTGTTTTAGAGCATGCTAACTGCAATGCGACACCTTGATGTGAAGCACCATATGTCAAT
>MWOU01000114.1 GCA_002025975.1 Prochlorococcus sp. HOT208_60m_813B04 | reverse complement strand
CGCTTTTTTCAAGTTTTGTAAGCTTCTCAAATGAGTTTCTAAGTTTATGCGCAAATTCAAAATCTTTTTTGTTTGTCGCCCCCAAGGATAAAGTTGTAATGCCTTTTGCGAGAAGAAATCGATACGCTAATTCTAATGGATGAAAAGGCTTAGAGGCCTCTATCAAAATATCACTTGGAGAATACAATCTACCGCCTTTATCTGCAGGTGATATTGCTAAAACTCCCATACCTTTTTTTATAGCTTCCTCTGCTAAAGCAATCTTAGATTGATCTAAATAATGTAAATGAAGACTACAAAAAGTAAAAACTTCACAGTTAAGTGCATCTTGAATTAGTGAATAACTTCCGTGAGAACTAAAACCGACTTGATCAACTAGTTCCTTCTCAAGTATCCAAGAAATGAATTTCTTACCCTCTCCAGAAAGAACCCAATCTAGATGTTGTTTTAAGTTGAGTCCGTGAATTGCAAGATTATTAATTTTCTCGCGATTTAAATTTTTAAGAGACTTTTTAAAATTATTTTTTAAAAAGTCAAAATCACCCTTTGGTAAAACTTTGGAAGTAATCACCCAATTTTTTTCTTTTATATTCTCTTCTATTGCTAATTTTTTTATTGAATTTCCAATAAGTGATTCAGCCTCACCATAAGAGGGTGCTGTTTCTATGTGGTTAATTCCTACATAATATGCATTTTTTATTATGTTATACATTTTTTCGAGACTTTCAGTTGCTCGCATTGTCCCCAAAGTGAATAAGCTCACTTTCGCACCTCTACCAAATGATCTTTTTTGTGAATTAATAATCATCTAAATATGATCAATTTCTTTTTATTTACTCTTTAATTTATTTATAGTTGAAAATGATTTAAAGTAAATTAAAGTAAATACAAAATTTTGCAAAAATATTTTTTTAAACTATGTTTACAGGAATAATTCAATCAGTTGGAAAACTAAGACAAGAAAAAAATATTTTAGAAATTGAAATTCTAGATTATTTATTTGATATGGCAATTGGTGACAGCATAGCTGTTGATGGAATATGTTTAACAGTTAAAGAGATTTTTCAAAATAAATTTACTGTTGATGTTAGTGAGGAGACATTAAAAAAAACAACTTTAGGAGTAAAGTCGAACCTGAATCAGATTGTTAATTTGGAGCCCGCTCTCAGAGTGTCTGACCGTCTAGGAGGCCACATAGTCAGCGGACATGTTGATGGTCTTGGAATAGTTGAGAATATAGAAAAATTAGAGAAATCTTGGCTCTTATCAATAAAGTGGAAAAATAATAATTTTTCAAAATATGTAGTTAATAAAGGTAGTATTTGTGTAAATGGTATAAGCCTTACGATTGCAAAATATGAGCAGGAAGGAGCAATATTTACTATTGCGATAATTCCTCACACTTGGCATAAAACAAATCTGAATAAATTAAATATCGGTGACAGCGTAAACCTTGAGGCAGATGCACTAATTAAATATGTAGAGAAATTACTTTTATTTAATAAAAATAGTAATCAAGATTTATCTTCAAATAATATTTCTCCCGAGTGGCTTAAAGAAAACGGTTGGTAAAATATATTTTTTAATTTAATGGAATCAGATAAATTGTTTTTGATTCTTTTTTAAGATCGATTTTAAATTCCTGACCAGGTTCTAGACCTAATTTTTTGGTGTAGGCATGACCAATTAATAGATTCCCATTGCCATGAACTTTAGTTTTGAATTCTGTCTGTCTGCCTCTTGAAGCTCTATTACCATTTTTACCCTGACGACCATTTCCTATTTTGTAACCCTTAGCTTCAATAAGCGCCCTATAAAAACTTTTTCTTAAGATTCTTCCACTAGGACCTACGTACCCACAACCTCTGGCTATCTCATCTTCAGATTTTTTACTTAATAATTTTGCTTTTTCAAGAAGTTCTTTTCCTTCTAGCATTATCTGACAAATTTCTAATTATATATTCTTACTAAAAAGGAGAACTGTGGCAATATAAATTAATAAAAAATATATTTAATTTTTAAAATATATTTTTTTATAAAAGATACAAAATAATAAATAAAATAACCCATATTCCATCTACAAAATGCCAGTACAATTCAACAGCTTCCAAAGGGAACATATTTTGACTAGTTAATCTTCCGCCCTTGATTCGCGATTGCCAAGCAATAATTAAAATCATTAAAGTTCCTAATGTGACATGCAATCCATGAAAACCAGTAAGAGCATAAAAAGTACTTGCAAATAAATTATCGGTTAATCCAAAAGGTAAATGAAAATATTCAAATAATTGACATATTAAAAATATAATTCCAAGAAAAGCAGTAAAAAATAACCATTTTTGGGATTCAGAGTTTTCATCTTTTAAAAGTGCTTTGCCTGCTTTATGGAAAGTTGCACTACTAACAAGTAACAAAATTGTATTGAGTGTAGGTATTGGGAGTTCTAATTCATAAATAGCACCATCAGGTAATGGATTTACTGCTTTGTATGTTAAATAAGCAGCAAAGAATCCAGCAAAAGTCATTCCGTCCGCAATTAGGAAAGTTATAAGACCAAACATTCTGAAGTCTTCATGTGTTTCGTTGACTTCAGAATTATTTTTTTGAATTTCTTTTGAGCTATCTAGTGTTGTCATGTGTTTTTATTTTTGTTCGGGAATTTCTTTACCATAACCATAAGGTTCTTCAACTAAAGGAGCTTCTCCTTGCCAATTTTCAACTGGAGGTGGAGAAGATGTTAACCATTCAGGTGTAAGAGCATTCCAAGGGTTATCTCCAGCATCTTTTCCATCTCTCACGCTAAGGAATACATTAATTAAAAAAGGAATTGTACTTATAGCCATCAAAAGAGCTCCAAGGCTACTAATTTGATTAACGAACTGGAACTGAGGATCATATTCTGCAACTCTTCTCGGCATTCCATTTAAACCAAGCCAATGTTGAGGAGCAAAGCACAAGTTAAATCCAATAAAAGTAATGATAAAATGTAAGATTCCTAATTTTTCATTGAGCATTTTCCCAGTTACTTTGGGGAACCAATGATAAATTGAAGAGAAAATAATAAAAACAGTTCCTCCATAAACTATGTAATGAAAATGGGCTACAACGAAATAGGTATCATGTACGTGAATATCGAAAGGTACCTGTGCCAATGCAACTCCTGTAATACCTCCAAAAACAAAATTTATAATAAATCCGCAAGAGAATAACATTGCACTATTGATGGAAATTTTACCTCCCCATAGTGTTGCAACCCAATTGAAAAATTTTATACCTGTTGGAACAGCAATAAATGCCGTGGCAATAGTAAAGAACAATCTCATCCAAGGGGGAGTTCCACTCGTAAACATGTGATGCGCCCAAACAACTAAACCTAAAACTACTATTCCCATTATTGAAAAAACCATTGTTGTATATCCAAAAAGTGGTTTTCTAGCATGTACAGGAAGTATTTCACTAACTAAACCAAAGGCAGGAAGGACCATAATATAAACAGCTGGATGAGAATAAAACCAAAATAAATGCTGATAAACCACGACATTGCCACCTAAAACAGGATTGAAAAACCCTGTATTAGCGATGATATCGAAGCTAAGTAGAATTAAAGTGCCTGCTAAAACAGGAGTTGACAAAACAACTAATAGACTTGTTCCAAGCATTGCCCAACAATACATTGGCAATTGCATAAGTTTTAATCCTGGCCTTCTTAATTTGATAATGGTTGCGATAAAGTTTATTCCGCCAAATATAGAACTGCCTCCAAGTAATAGAACACTCAGAATCCAAATAATTTGTCCCGATTGAGGAGTAGTTATGCTCAGAGGTGGATAAGCCGTCCATCCAGCCTGAGCAGCACCCTCAACAAAATAGCTTGCTACTAGCATCAAACCTGAAGGAGGAATTAACCAAAAAGCTACAGCATTTAATCTTGGAAATGCCATATCTCTCGCACCTACATAAAATGGAATCAAATAATTTCCAAAAGCACCATTAACTACAGGTACTATCCAAAGGAAAATCATTATTGTTCCGTGTAGAGTTAAAACTTGGTTATAAACATCTCTTGGCATAAAATCAGACATTGGACTGGCTAGTTCAATTCTTATAGCGCTCGCTAATGTTCCTCCTATTAAATAGAAGAGAAAACCACAAACCAAATATTGTATCCCAATTACTTTATGATCAAGGCTAAAACTAAAGTATCTAAGCCAGCCTTTAGGTTGAAGACTTTCATTATTAGTTTTTTGTGGATCAATTGATATTGTCATAAATTTACCTCTGGTTTTTTATTTTTGTTAAACCATTCGTTGTAATCAGATTCTTCTTCAACAATTATCGAGGCTCTCATTCCTCCATGATATGGGCCACATAATTCTGCGCAAATTATCGGATATTTTCCTACTTTTGTAGGAGTAAAATTTAGAATAGTCGGTTGTCCAGGGATAATATCCTGTTTAATTCTGAACTCTGGTACCCAAAAAGCATGAATGACATCTTTGGATTCCATTTTCATTGATACTTTTTGATCAACAGGAACGTGTAGTTCTCCTGATATGAAATTGCCCTTGGGATAATTGAATAGAAATGCAAATTGCATAGCTGAAACTTCAATTGATAAATTATTTATTGCTATTTCATTATCAGAAGTTTGACTTATTCCAGCCCATATTTTTTCAGTGTTAGAACTCATCATTTCATGGTTATGATTTAGTTCTTTCATTCCTCCCATTCGATCGTAGATGTTGTAGCTATATAAACCTATTAATAAAACAATTATTGAAGGAATAATTGTCCATACAATTTCTAAGCTTAAATTTCCCTCTAAAGCTATACCATCGCCTATCTGATCATCTCTTTTCCTAAATTTGAATAAGCTATAAATAACTGCTATTGTCATTCCTATAAAAATAATTAATCCAATGATGAAAAGAATTTTAAAAAGTTCATCGTAAATTGGTGCGTTAATACTTGCTTCCGCTGGGAGCAAATTTACATTAAAACCAATCCAAAAAGATATAGCAAAAACTAACGAAATAACTAGTATTAAATAAATGTTTTTATTTAACAATTGATTTCTAAAAATTTGTATTTATATCATCAAGATATTCAATTTTTTTAATCCTGCATCCTTTGTTAAAAGAAAATCATTTAAATTCACAACTTCTTAAGATTTTTGAAATAAAAGGCGTATTATTAATAACCTTTTAGAGTTAATTGTCAGGGAAAAAAGATTAAATTAGTAATTTATTTTTTAAATTAAACATATTAATTTTTAATTAATGTTTGGTTTTTGAATCTAATTTATTATGCAAAATATTAGGTTTTATCCATTTGATTAATAACCAATTATATAAATCAAAATATCTAACAGTTTTTAAAAGGTTGGGAAGTCATAGTGTACTTGCACTTATAGCACTAATTGTAATTGGAGGTGCTACTAGAGTCATGGAGGCGGGACTTGCCTGTCCAGATTGGCCATTATGTTATGGATCTTTTTTGCCTTTTAATCATATGAACCTAAGAGTTTTTCTAGAGTGGTTTCATCGTCTAGATGCTTTTCTAGTTGGGGTATTAATTCTTTTTAAATTTACCCTTTCAATTATTTGGAAAAACGAAATTCCTAATTGGTTACCTAAAACTTATTCGTTACTACTTTTTCTTGTTATTTTCCAAGGATCTTTGGGAGCTTTAACAGTAATAAACCTGCTTAATTCATATGCTGTTACGGGCCATCTCTTAATAGCTTTTCTTCTTCTCATTACAACAATTTCAATAAATCAAAATTTAGAAAATGACGAAATAGAAAAGCCATTAATTTGGTGGAGATTTTTATTGTTTGTTCCTCTTTTACTTACTCTTATTCAATCTTTTATTGGCGTAAGGCTTTCATCAACCTGGTCAGCACATATTTGCTTATCTTCCAATAAACAATGCCTAATTCTAAATACTCATAAATTATTTGCCTTTCCAATTACTTTTTCAATTCTACTGATTATTGCTACTGCAATTTATAAGAGAAGCTTGCTTACAAGAAATTGGAAATATCTCTCAGCACTTATTTTTCTCTTGTTTTCTCAAATTGTTTTGGGCGTTTTAAGTCTTGAAACAAATTTGAATGAACCCATTTTTATTATCGGTCATCAACTTAACGCATCTTTATTTATTGCGATATTAACAACATTAATTTTTAGAAATCCTTTTACCAAAAAAGGTCTAGACCACTCCCTAAATTCCCAAATGGTTGGTATCAATTTATGAATAGTAGTAACTTAGAAAACTTAAACTATAAATCTTCAATTAGGGATGAAGTTGTACCTTCAAGAAAAAGATTAACTTTGCCAGCTTGGCTTGAAGTAGCAAAACCTAGATTAATCCCACTTTTATTGGCAACAACTTTGGGAGGAATGGCTTTAACAGAAGAATGGCCTTTGTCTTCACCGAAACTTATTTGTACATTAGGAGGGGGCGCTTTGGCAGCAGCAGCAGCAGGAGCTCTTAATTGCTTGTGGGAAATGGAATTAGATAAGAGGATGACAAGAACTAGCAAAAGAGCCTTACCAGCAGGAAAGTTGTCATCTGAGACTGTATTTTTAGCTGCCGTATCTTGTACTTTGGCAGCTTCGATGCTTTTAGTAAGTGGTGTAAATTATTTGGCTGCGGGTTTAACTCTTCTTGGTCTATTTAGCTACGTAATTTTATATACAGTTATTTTGAAACCTCGCACAACAAAAAATATTGTTTTCGGAGGAGTCGCTGGTGCTATACCGCCTTTAGTTGGAGCATCTGCTGCCACAGGGCATGTAGGTCTTAGTGGTTGGTGGTTGTTTGGTTTAGTAATGTTATGGACTCCAGCTCATTTTTGGGCACTTGCAATTTTGTTGAAGGATGATTACGCATCTGTTGGTATTCCTATGCTCCCTTCTGTTAAAGGATCTGTTTTTACTGCTAAAGCAATTTCTCGTTACGGATGGGCAACAGTTTTAATGAGTATTATGGGAGTCTTTGCTTTACCTGAAGGGGGGCTCTTATACGGAATTATGTTATTGCCATTTAATGGAAGACTTTTGCAATTAATAAATGAATTAAAGAAATCTCCTGATGATCTTTTAAGAGCGAAGTCTCTTTTTAGGTGGTCTATTCTCTATATGTTTGGCATTTGTCTTTTGTTATTAATTTCCAGAACCGAACTATCTGTAGAATTTGAACAGCAATCTATGCAAATATTTTTATCTATTGTATCCCTGCTTAGTAATTAAATAAGATGTAAAATGTTTTTTAAGTAAGTAGTAAGTTTGATGAATTATATAAAAGTTAAAGGGCTCTCAAAATCTTATTCAGATATCAATGCATTAAAAAATTTATCGATGGAAATTGAAGCTGGCACATTATTCGGAATACTAGGTCCAAATGGTGCTGGCAAATCAACACTAATAAAAATACTCGCTACTTTAATAGAGCCTGATAGTGGAGAAGTTTTTATAAATAATATTAATCTGATAAAAAATTCAAGGAAAATTAGAGAATTAATTGGTTATGTTGCCCAGGACATTGCACTTGATAAAATATTAACTGGACGAGAGCTTTTGGATTTTCAATCAGATTTATATCACATCAACAAAAACAAAAAATTTGAAAGGATAAAGAAATTAATAGATCAATTACAAATGAATGATTGGATTGATCGTAAGTGCGGAACCTATTCAGGGGGAATGAAAAGAAGAATAGATCTTGCAGCTGGACTTTTACATTTGCCCCAAGTATTAATTTTGGATGAACCTACAGTAGGTTTAGATATTGAAAGTAGAAATATAATATGGCAACTTTTGAAAGATTTGAGAAACAATGGGATGACCATCATTTTAAGCAGTCACTATCTTGATGAAATAGATAAATTAGCAGACAGATTAGTGATAATTGATGATGGAAAAGTTATAGCACAAGGGGCTCCTGCAGAGCTCAAAAATAAATTAGGAGGAGATAGAGTAACTTTGAAAGTAAGAGAATTTAGTAATCAGGAAGAAGCAAATAATATATCTAAAATTTTATCTTCAATAGATGGAATTAGTCAGATTATCATAAATGAAGCTCAAGGTTTCTCGATAAATTTTGTAGCAGATAAGCAAAAAGATTTACTTACGAAGCTAAAAGTGGAATTGGCTTTCTCAAAGTTTGAAATTTTTTCTCTTACCCAAAGCCAGCCAAGCTTGGATGATGTATATCTTCAGGCAACTGGAAAAACATTATTGGATGCTGAAATTTCTATGGCAGGTAAAAGAGACCTTAAAAAAGAATCAAAGCAATCAATGCGATAAAAAACTTTTGGTTAACTAACTATAATAAAAATTAATTACTGCTAATTATGGAATTGCAACAGTATAATTTATTTTTTTTATATCAAGAAACATTTGCCTTAACAAAGAGATTATTTATTCAATTAAAAAGAAGACCATCAACTCTTTTAGCTGGAATATTACAACCTATAATTTGGCTTTTTTTATTTGGGGCATTATTCTCTAAAGCTCCTGAAGGTTTTTTACCAGGAGTTGATTCTTATGGGAATTTTTTAGGAGCAGGACTTATTGTTTTTACTGCTTTTAGCGGAGCCCTAAATTCTGGTCTTCCTTTAATGTTTGATAGAGAGTTTGGATTTCTTAATAGATTACTTGTTGCTCCTTTAACCAGTAGATTATCCATAGTTTTATCTTCTTTTTTTTACATAACAATTCTTAGCTTTGTTCAGAGTATTGTAATAATGGTTGTTTCATACATTTTGGGTTATGGATGGCCTAACTTATATGGTTTAGGAATTGTGTTTACAACACTAATTCTATTGGTTCTTTTTGTAACATCAATAAGTTTATGTTTAGCTTTTGTTTTGCCCGGACATATTGAATTAATCGCTCTTATATTTGTGATAAATTTACCTCTTCTTTTTGCAAGCACTGCTTTGGCTCCAATTTCTTTCATGCCAAATTGGCTTGGGTGGTTAGCTTCATTAAATCCATTAACTTTTGCTATTGAACCTATTAGGACTGCCTATACACAAACTATGGATTTAGAATTAGTGGCTTTACATGCCCCATATGGTGATTTAACTTGTAAGAGTTGTATCTCAATTTTATTTTCTTTAACAGTTTTTTCCTTGATTATTATTAGGCCTCTGTTAAATAGAAAGTTAAATTAGAAATTTTATGCTCTTAAAAAATCATTTAATAGAAGTTTTTAAACAAGCCTCTTTAGAAAATAATTTTTTGCTTAAAGAAAATATTGTTCTTAAGTGGGTCCATAGATTTGGGATTGATGCATTAAATGATTTATTAATCCATAATTCACTACAAAAAGAAAATCAAGAACAGATCTCTTTAATTGATGAAGTGCATGAAGAAAATCAAGAACAAATTAAGCTTGAATTATCAAAAACTTTTGAAAATATTGAAGAAAGAAAGTGGGAATCAAATGGGCTGGAAAAGTCTAGCAGCAATGAAATTTCTAGCAAAAATCAAAATTCTAATAAAATAAATCAACTTACTGAGACCCCAAAATTACCCTTACCTTATATTAAAAATTTAAGAAAGTGGATTAACAACGATAAAAAAGCTAGTTAGCTTTTACATCATACCTGGCATTCCCATGCCACCCATTCCTGGCATTCCCATTCCACCCATTCCTGGCATTCCCATGCCACCCATTCCTGGCATTCCCATGCCGCCCATTCCTGGCATTCCCATGCCACCCATTCCTCCCATTGGATCTCCACCTGGTCCTCCAGGTGCCGCGGCTTCAGGCTCTGGAATGTCTGCCATCGCAACTTCTGTTGTGAGGAGCATAGCTGCAATAGATACTGAATCTTGAAGAGCTAATCTTATTACTTTGGTTGGATCTAATATTCCTGAATCTTTTAAATCCTCATATTTTCCTGAATTAGCATTAAAGCCTTTGTTAAGTCTTTTAATTTCAGTGACAACTACATCTCCATTAAAACCAGCATTTTTTGCTATTTGTTTGGTGGGTTCCAAAAGGGCTTCTTTAACTATATTTATCCCTGTTCTTAAATCATCTGAAGATGTTTCACTTAAATTTAAAAGGTCATCTGATATTTCAATTAAAGTTTGTCCTCCCCCAGAAACAATACCCTCTTCAATAGCAGCTTTCGTAGCATTAAGGGAATCTTCGATTCTCAACTTTTTATACTTCATCTCTGTTTCTGTAGCAGCTCCTACTTTGATAAGAGCTACTCCTCCGGCTAGTTTGGCTATCCTTTCATTAATTTTATCCTGATCATAATCAGATTCAGTTATATTAACCTCCCTCTTTAATTTCTCTACTCGCGCTTTAACTAAATCTTTAGTGTCTTCGAAGGCAACAATTGTAGTTTTATCTTTTGTGATAGTTATTTTTTTTGCTTTGCCTAAATCATTAATCGATACTTTATCAAGTGTCATCGATTTATCTTCGCTAATTAACTTAGCCCCTGTAAGAATTGCAATATCTTCAAGGGCAGCTTTTCTTCTCTCACCAAATAACGGAGCTCTCACGGAAGCTACATTTAAAACCCCACTATTCTTATTCAAAACCAGAGTGGTTAAAGCCTCTCCTTCAATATCTTCAGCAAGAATTAGAAAAGGTGAGCCTGCCTTTTGAATTTCTTCAAGTATTGGAACTAGATCAACTAAAGTTGAGATTTTTTGATCAGTTATTAATATTTTAGGGTTTTCAAGTTCACAAACTTGTCTTTCTTGGTCTGTAACGAAATATGGAGAACTATAACCTCTATCAAAAGACATTCCTTCAGTTATATCTAATTCTGTTTCTAATGATTGAGATTCTTCAACAGTTATTACACCATCTGAAGTAACAATATCCATTGCTTTCGAAATTATAGATCCAATTTCTTCATCACCTCCAGAACTAACTGTTGCAACTTTTTGGATATCAGAACCACTTAATGAAATACTTTTGGAACTTAATTTTTTTAAGACAAAAGCTAGGCCTGCCTCCATACCTTTTTTCAACTCCATAGGGTTGGCTCCAGAAGCAATATTTTTTAATCCTTCCTGAACCATCTTCTGAGTCAAAATGGTTGCTGTTGTTGTCCCATCACCAGCACTCTCTTTTGTCTTGGATGCAACTTGTTCTATTAATTTCGCACCTAAATTAGAGATAGGGTTTTCAATCTCGATCTCTTTAGCGACTGTAGATCCATCTCTTACTATATCCGGCGAACCAAATTTCTTTTCTATTACAACGTTTTTTGCTTTTGGCCCAATAGTAACCTTTACTGCATTAGCTACAAAATTCACACCTTTTTCTAGCGCTTCTCTTGATTCATTAGAAAAACTTAACTGTTTAGCCATGTTTACTCAATCTTTAATCTTATTCTAATCTCCCATAGAATCATTTTTAAGGGATATTTAATTAAGTGGGGAAAGCCGAATTTCTTTTCATGAGACATACAAATTAACTCAAATAAGAGTATCTTTAAGTTATGGAAGAAACAAATAATCTTATTTTTACTCTTACCGCGATCCTCGCGATTGCTATGACGCTAATATACTTTCCTTTAAGATTTTTCTTGACATTAACTGCTAGAAGTCGAAGACTTAAACTTTTACAGAAAATTAGAAGGTTAAGAGATGAATTGGGCCAGCCTTATGAAAGTACATAATTAAATACTCATACCTCCATCTATACTTATTGTTTGCCCTGTAATGTAACTTCCAGCATTACTTGAAACTAAAAATGACACTAAGTTTGCAATTTGAGTACAACTTCCTAATTTCCCTAAAGGGATAACTTTAAGTATCTCTTCAGTATTAAGTTTTTCAGTCATTTCTGTTTCTATAAAGCCTGGAGCTATTGCATTTACGTTTATACCTCTTGAAGCAAATTCTTTAGCACAAGTTTTGGTGAATCCAATAACTCCAGCTTTAGCTGCAGAATAGTTTGCTTGACCAGGATTACCAATTATTCCAACAACAGATGAAATATTTACGATACTACCACTTCTTTTTTTCATCATAAATTTTGAAGCATATTTTGTACAAAGAAAAACCCCTTTTAAGTTTGTATTTAATACATCATCCCATTGTTCCGATTTCATTCTCATCAATAGTCCATCTCTAGTAATACCAGCATTGTTAATAAGAATATCAATGGAGCCATTAATTTTTATGATTTCTTCAAAAGCTGAACTGACAGAATCCTCTCTTGATACATCAAATTTTAATTTATGAGCTTTACCTCCCGAATTTTTTATTGAATTTACTACTTCTTCAGCTTTTTCATCAGAAGAAGAGTAATTAATAAAAACTTCTGCTCCTAAGCGGCTTAGTTCTAAAGCAATTTCTTTACCAATTCCTCTGCTAGCTCCAGTGATTAAAGCAACTTTGCCTGATAATGAATCTGTATTGGACATTATGAAATTTTATAATTTTCAATCGTAGTACTATTTGTGTAAAGATATTGCTTTTATTTATAATTGTCTAGAAAATATTAAGTCCTTCTATTGTGCATTTTTTAATACCAGCTGCAGGGAGTGGTAGCAGAATGAAAGCTGGAAAAAATAAATTACTTATTGATTTAGAGGGAGAGTCTTTGATTTATTGGACACTTAAATCTGTATTTTCTGCAAGCTCAACAAACTGGGTTGGAATAATTGGGCAACCGAAAGATAAGAATTTATTATTAAATTCAGCAAAGGAGTTTGCTCAAAAAGTTCATTGGATTAATGGTGGTGATACCAGACAACAGTCAGTTTTTAATGGTTTAATAGCGTTACCAAAAGATGCTAAAAAAGTTTTAATACATGATGGTGCTAGATGTCTAATTAATCCTGAATTGATAGACCTTTGTGCCAATCAATTAGATGAAAATGAAGCTGTAATTTTGGCTACTAAAGTAACTGACACAATAAAGATTGTTGATAATGAAGGTTTTATTAAAGAAACACCAGATAGAAATTATTTATGGGCAGCGCAAACTCCTCAGGGCTTTTTAGTAGATAGATTAAAAAAAGCTCATAAGATGGCAATTGATCAAAACTGGAAAGTCACAGATGATGCCTCACTATTCGAAATGCTTAATTGGAAAGTGAAGATTATTGAAGGAACTTATTCAAACATAAAAATTACGTCCCCTTTAGATTTGAAAATAGCAAAACTTTTTGTGAAGAACCCCTAGTTAAAAAGGAGTATCGATACTAAGAATGCCGTTATCACCATTTAAGGTGGCTTCGTATCCTATAGGAATGCAAGCATTTCCCGATATGTGGCCTATTGGCAGGTCAAAAAGAATAGGAAAATCAAACTCTTGGAGTCTTTCAATAATGCAGTTTTTTAGTAAATCTTTCCATTCAAGGTCGCAGAAATCATTAGAAAAACTTCCGAATCCAATACCAGCAATTTCAGCAAGTGTTCTAGTCATTCTTAGGTAAGTCAACATGCGATCAATTTTATAAATATCTTCATTAATATCTTCAAAAATTATTATTTTCCCTTTGCAATCTGGAAAGTGATTAGTACCAATTAAAAAAGTAGCAATAGTTAAATTAGAAACGATAATTTCTCCTTTAGCTTTCCCACTTCTTAACGGAATTCCTCTTATGTCCTCAACATATCCTTCAAAAAGTAAATTTCTTAATCTCTCAAGACTCCACTGTGGCTCTTTGAAAAGCCCAGTAACCATTGGCCCATGAATAGAACCTATAAATCCTTGAGAATATTTAGATAGTAATAAAGAACATGTATCTGAGAATCCAAGCATTAAACCATTCTGCCAAGAAGGTTCTCTTTCTAATATCCTTGCTGATCCCCAGCCTCCTTTTGCAAAAATTATTAGCTTACTATTTTGTGCTTTTTCCAGTTCTTCGAATCTACTTAGATCATCACCTGCAAAATAACCAAACTTTTTTGACAGAGAATTATTTTTGTTAATTTCTAAGCCCCAGTTTTTTAAGATTTCTATACCTTTTTGAAAATTTTCTTCTTCATCAATAAAGGAGCCAGGAGCTAAAATATCTATTAAATCACCTTTTTTTAATCTAAAGACCATTTTTAGAATTTATGAGGCAATAATAATTCCCAATAAAATAACTCCTCCATAAATTGATTGATTTTTGAAGTGATTCCCAATATTTTTTATAGATTGCTTTTCCTCAGGAAATACCTTTAGTATATCTCGCTGCATTAAGATTGCCGTTGAAAGCCAAATTGGCCAAAAAATAAAATCCATTTGATTAATAAATCCGCATAATGCAAGAAAAATAGAAGTTAATAAATAACAAATTTGAATAGTTATTCTAGTATTGTTCTGAAGGTTAACAGCGGAACTATTTATTCCAATTTTGATATCATATTTTTTATCTGCCAAAGCATAAATTGTGTCAAAGCCAAAAGTCCAAAAAATAGTGGCTAGCCAGCAAAACAATAAAACAATACTATTTAAATTGCCTTCATTTGCGGCCCAGGGAATTAAGACAGCAAAACCCCAGCATATGGATAAGATTAATTGAGGATATTTAAACCATCTTTTGGCAGAAGGATAAATTAAAATAATAGGTAAAGCTAAAAAAGCAAGTGTAATGGAAAGGATCCTGCCAGGTTGAGGTAGTGACAAAGTTAAAAAGAAACTACATAAAATCAAAAAGAAAAGGATTAAATAAGCTGTATTAATGCCTATTTTATTTGCAGCTAGAGGTCTATTTTTTGTCCTGAAAACTCTTTGATCAATTTTTTTGTCCCAAATATCATTAACTACGCAGCCTAATCCACTTACTAGTAGCCCTCCCAGAATTATTCTTAGCAACATTAAAAATGTTGGATGAGCATCTGGGGTTAGATATAAACTCCATCCAGCAGGAATAAGTAAGATCATTCTTCCAGTCGGCTTATTCCACCTTAATAATTCAAAAAAAGTACTTAATTGAAATTGTCGATTTTTATTTTGCATATGACCTATTGTATATTTCATAACTTTAAATAATCTTACTAGGATTAAATGATTTCTATTATTTAATAATCAATCTTGGGTATATTTATTAATGGATTAAAAATATCTGCATCTTATAAAAAGAAATGATAAAGAAACAAGATTTAAGATATTTTCAAGAAAAGCAAATTTTAGTAGCTTCTATAGATATTGGAACTAACTCTACACATCTCTTGGTAGCAGAAATTAATCTAGAATTAAAATCATTTTCAATAAAATTCACTGATAAATCAACCACACGTCTTGGAGAAAGAGATGAGGAGGGTAATCTTACTGAAGAATCAATTCAAAGAGCATTAGTTACTCTTAAGCGATTTAAGGAATATTGTAAAAGTAATGGAGTAAAACAAATAGTAACAGCAGCAACAAGTGCAGTTAGGGAAGCTCCAAACGGTCAAGATTTTATTAGAAGAGTTCTTAATGAAACTGATATTCAAATAGAAATGATAAGTGGTTCTGAGGAAGCCAGATTAATTTACCTTGGTGTTCTTTCTGGTATGGCTCTTGAAGATCAGTCTTTTGTAATCATAGATATTGGAGGAGGATCTACAGAGTTAATTCTTGCAGATAAAAAAGATGCTATAGCTCTTACCAGTTCTAGAATTGGTGCAGTAAGACTTAAAAATGATTTTTTAAATAAAGATTCTATAAATTCAGAAAGATCCATTTTTCTAACAACTTTTATCAAAGGATCTTTAGAACCATCTGTTCGAAAAATAAAGAGTAGATCTAAGGGAGATAAGCCTTTATCTATGATTGCAACCAGTGGCACTGCAACCTCATTAGGAAATTTGATTTCAGATGATTTAGGAGAATCTAAACAAAAGTTGCATGGTTATAAATTTAAAAGGGAAAATTTACAAAATGTATTGGAAAAACTACTTAAATTACCGGTTTCGGAAATCAAGAAAATACCTTCATTAAGTGAGAGAAGAGCAGAAATAATTATTCCAGGAGCATTAATATTAAACACAGCAATGGAGATGTTGAACTTTAATGAATTAATAATAAGTGAGAGGGCGCTTCGAGAGGGTTTAGTTGTAGATTGGATGCTTCGTAAAGGGATAATTAAAAATGAGTTAAATATTCAAAGCAATATTAGAAAAACAACTATAGTTCATCAGGCTAGAAAGTTTGGAGTAGATAATACAAGAGTTGAGAAAGTTATTGATATTGCTTTTCAAATCTATGATCAGACTAAAAATATCTTTCATAGCGATAATGACCCCAAAGCTAAAGAACTTCTTTGGGCAGCTTCTAATCTTTATAATTGTGGGAAATACGTGAATGTAGGTTCATATCACAAACACTCTTGGTACTTAATAAAAAATTGTGAGTTGTTGGGATATTCTGAAGCAGAAACAAATATTATTGCTTCAATTGCCAGATACCATAGAAAGACTCTACCCAAGAAAAGACATGAGTCTTGGCAAAACTTAATATCCAAAGAAGATAAAACATTAGTTCTTGAAATGTCATTAATTTTGAGATTAGCAGCATCTCTTGATCAAAGACCTGATAAAGTAATTTCCTCAGTTAAAGTAAAATTGCAGGAAAATATTCTTACGTTTGAACTTCTACCTTTCAAAAGAAACAATGATCTTTTACTTGAAAAATGGAACTTAGGTTTATGCCGTAATGTAATAAAAGAACTAAAGAATTTAGATTTAAAAGTTATTTAGTTTTTTTAATAAGTTCTTGTTTTGGAGTTTGATTATGAGAAGAGTCTGTAAATAAATTGAAAATTAAGGATGATGAGATTAGTCCCAGAAAGCCTGAAATTAAAATAAATATTAAGAATCCTACTGGATTAAGAATCTTAGATTGCCTAGACTTGTAATTTTTTTTGGAAACTTCTTCAACTATTTCTTCAATTTTCACTTCTTTCCTCTCTGTCTTGAATTCAGCCATTATAAAATCTGTATCGAGTTTGAGCTTTTGTGAAATTCTTCTAATCATTGCTTTGACAAATACTTTTTCAGGTAGCTTTTCTTCATTACCCTCTTCTATAGCTTCAAGTTGATGAGCTCCAATTTTTAAATCAGAAGCCAATTCTTCAATAGATTGATTTCTACTTAACCTTGCCTCTTTAATGAAATTTCCAATTCTCTTTAAAGAGGAATTTTCTCCTTTATTGTTGTTTTCCGAAACAGATTTTATTTCTTTCAAAGCAAATAAATTTTTACTAATTATAGTAATTAATATTTTTCTATCAACTTTAAGATTATTTATTCCTAAAGAGATGCCTATAAGATGGATTATAAAGATTAGATCTTTTTTGAAAATTACTAATTGCTGGGCTAATTATGTATATCGTTGTTCTAATTAGTTTTTTCTCAATAGAAAATTTTTCCATATCTTTTAATTGTATTAATGATGTCCAACCATCATCCCAAGATACTCTAAAACCAACAATAACTTTAGTCTCTGGAGGGTAAAACTCTAGTAGAGTTTCTTGAGACCTTTTCACATGCCTTGCACTTAGATATAGACATATAGAGGAATTGTGTTTCGCAAGATCTTTCAGAGATTCTTTTTCTGGCATCCCTGTTCGCCCTCCAGCTCTAGTTAAAATTATTGTTTGCGTTACGTCAGGGATGGTTAACTCAGCTTCATGATATGCTGCAGCAACTTGAAAAGCACTTACTCCAGGAATAACCTCGATTTCAATTTTTTCGTTTTTTAAAATTTCGATTTGCTCTCTAATTGCTCCAAAAAGGCAAGGGTCTCCATCATGCAACCTTACAACAGTTTTCCCTGCCTGAAATTTTTCTATCATAATTGAGGTGATTTGCTCTAAGTTAAGTGAACTCGTTTTTATTTTTTCAGAACCTTCTTTAGCAGAATCTAAAATCTTTTCAGGAATTAGAGAATCAGTCCAAATAATGACATCTGCAATTTTTAACTTTTTTAATGCTTTTAAAGTTAATAATTCTGGATCGCCAGGACCAACACCAATAAAGGATATTTTGTTATCCATTCTTTCTATTTTTCCCACTATATGTTCTCAATCTTAAAAAAAATATTCCAATTAATCCAGAAGAAAATAGAAAAATACTTATAAATTGAGCCATTTTTATACCGCCATCACAGAAAGGTGGAAGTCCACCAATGCATAGTGGGTCAGTTCTTAAACCTTCAATCCAGAATCTTCCAAAGCTATAACTTATTAAATAAAGACAGCTAATAAAGCCAGGCCTGAAAAAATCTGTTTTATTTTGTTTATTAAAGGTAATAATAAGGACGATGAAAATTAAAAGATTCCACAATGACTCATAGAGAAATGTAGGATGAAAAAATTCATAATTAATAAATTCTAAAGGCCTATTTTGGATAGGTATAAATAATTTCCAAGGCAAATTTGTAGGTACTCCAAAGGCTTCATTATTGAAAAAATTTCCCCACCTTCCTATTGATTGTCCAAGAATAATCGAGGGTATTAATATATCTATAAAAGTTTTTAAATTAATTTTTTTCGACTTACAGAAATAGATAATAGATATTAATCCTCCAATTAGACCTCCATGGATTGCTATACCTCCTTCCCAAACTGCAAGAAAAGAAGGTATTTGAATGATGTTATTGAATAGTTTAAAAGAAGAAAAAAAGTTTTCTCCGCTATATTGCCTCCACTCAAAAATTACGTAATAAGCCCTAGCTCCAATTAATGAAGAGATTATTAATGATGGAAGTATTTCACTAATGTACTCTGGGTTAATGTTTCGTTCCTTTGCTAGTTTTTTAGAGACAAATATGCCTATTAAAACTGAAACCGAAATAAGAAGTCCGTACCATCTTATAGCTATAAATCCTAAATTTAAAAAAGTTTCTCCTGGAGATTGTATAAAAGCTTGAAGTATAAGCATTTAGAGAAAGTTAGATACCCTCTGCTGCTTGCACTTTTTCGACTTGTTTTTTCTTTAATACTAAAAGTATTTGTGTTAAGCCTACACCAATAAAGAATGCAATCAATCCAATAACTCTATAAGGGCTCTGAAGAACAACCTCAGCATCTAATTGCCCAAAGCCACCAACGTTGGGATCATTAGTAAGAGGGTCACCTACATTAATTTTTTCTTGCGCTTTTACGATAAGTTGAGGACCAACAGGGACTGTTTCAGTAGTTATTTCACCATTATCGTTTTCTATATTGACTTGATAGCTACCATCTTCAATTGTTTCTATTGAATTTATAGTTCCTGCGGTGGAAGAGGTGAATACTACATTATTGCTCTTGTCTCCAGTTGGATATACCTGACCTCTACCTCTATTGCCTCCAATATGTAACGAGTATTTTCCATAGTGATATTCTTTATTAGTGGATGGGTCAGGGGAAAGTACAGGGAAAACGATTTCTTTATTGGTATCGCCAGGTAAAGGTCCGACAATAATGATATTATCTTTCTCTTCGCTGTAATTAGTGAAATAAACTCCTTCTGTCTCCTCTTTTATTTCTTCGGTCCATCTTTCTTGTGGAGCAAGTTTAAAGCCATCAGGCAGCATTACAACAGCACCAACTTGTAATGGGACTTCCGAACCATCAGCCCCTATCTCTTTTAAATCATTTTTGTAGGGTATTTTGACTACAGCTTTGAAAACACTGTCTGCTCCAACAGATTGTGGAACCTCTGCAATAGTAGGCATCTGAGCTAGATGACAATTTGCACAGACTATCTTACCTGTGGCTTCTCTTGGGGATTCGTAGTTTTGCTGAGCCCAAAATGGATAAGCAAAACTGATCTTTGGATAAAATACAATGCTTGAAATGAAAAGCAGAGTACAGATAAATAAACTTGTTTTTTTCATGATTTGATTTTTAAGACCTTTCATTTTTTTTATGCCCACCATGGATTTTCATTAGTTCTAAAGTCAGTTTCTGACCATTGTTTGACGAGTACAGCATCATCTTCAATATCGACATGAGCTAGAGCTAAAGATAAAGGCGCAGGCCCTCTTACTACCTTCCCGTTAGTATCGTACTGACTGCCATGACAAGGACATATGAATTTATTAGCGCCACTATCCCATGGGACAACACAACCTAAATGAGTACAAATTGCATTTAAACCAAATTCTCCTATTTCCCCTCCCTCATTAACTATTAAATAAGTTGGATCTCCCTTTAGACCCTGTACTAGACTTCTGTCTCCTGCTTGATGGGTAGCTAACCAACCTGTCTTAGTTATTGGATTTCCTAATTCATCTTTAGCAGAAGTTCCACCTCCACCACCGCCTGCTCTTAGAGGCATGAAATAATTCGCTACAGGGTAAAGGGCTCCTAAAGCTACACCAGTTGCAGTACCAAATGTAAGAAGATTCATAAATTGCCTTCGACCCATAGAAGGGACATCACTGGAACTTAATTGAGTCATTCGCTACTTGGTTCTATTATTTATTAGTTATTATGGAGCAAATTGTTCAATTTCTGTTGCAAATAGATAGGACTTTTAATAATTTAAAGTAAAAGTTTAGGAAGTCTTAATTAATTGATTTAAATGAACCCGTTGCTTGTAGATGAAGTTATACATTATTTGATTCATCGCTGGGGAAAAAAATATGATTTTAGACTCTTTAGAAGAGGAAAATTTGTATATTTTCAGATGATGTGGGGATTTCTTGGACAGGAATCATTCCCTTTAAGTGAAGATGAATATAAAAAATCGATAGCTGATAAAATCGAGATTTTAAATAGATGTGGATATTCAGAAGAAGTAAGGGAATGGCTAAAGAAAGTCAATGCTAAGCCAAGGTTAGGTAGAGCTGTCAGCTTGCAACTAGATCTTAATGAGAGGATGAGAGAGTTTTTGACTTAAGATTTTCTGATAAGTAAGTTAATCCAGTACCTACAAAAAATAAAAACACAATCGATATAGATAGCAATGACATAGTTAATGGGTCAGTTGAAGGGGTAATCACTGCAGATAAAATTGCAGAGGAAATTACAACTATCTTCCAATTTGAAATCATTTTTTCTGTTGTGATTATTCCAAGAGAACCAAGAATAAATTGTAATACTGGCAATTGAAAAGCTATTGCAGTACTTGACATTAATAAGAGAACAAAATCAAAATATCTTTCTATAGACCAAGTTGGTTCAACAATATCAGCACCGAAACTAATGAAGAAATTTATTGCTGCAGGGACTAATATCCACCATGAAAAAATTAATCCTAAAAAAAATAGAAGACCTGAACCAAAAACTGCAGGCAAGATAAGGCTTTTTTCTTGTTTTGTTAAACCAGGAGAAATGAATAATATTATTTGATAAAAAATATAAGGCATAGAAACTATCAATCCGCTGTAACCTGCAACTTTAATAGCGACAAATAAAAACTCTCCTGGAGCAAGTTGTAGTAAATGAATATCACCAGCTGGAATTTCTAAAAAAGATATTAATGGCTTTATGATTAGAAAACTAAAGAATATTGAAATAAGTATTGAGTAAATTGAGTTTAGTATCCTTTGACGAAGCTCCTCTAAATGATCACTAAAAGTCATCGAATCTGATAATTTTTTTTCACTTTGACCTGTACCTCTCATTATTATTTGATAAAAATTGTGTAAGAAAAAGGTTTAAAAATACTATTGTCAAAGTTCAATTTATTTTTCGATAAACTAGATTATTTGCTTAATTTAGGATTTGTTGGATCTGGTAATAAGAAAGGAGGGGCATCATTTAAAGATGATTCACCATAAGTTTCATATTCTCTATATCCACCCATTTTCCCATTTGTTTTCATTAAAGCGCTTACGAAGGCAAGTAGTAAGAAAACGGTAGGAGCTCCAATAATTAATGCAGCACCAAATAGATATCCAACGATAAATTCTGGAAAACTATGATTTCCTAAAAATTCATGAGTGCCTAAAAGAAAATCAAACATTTAGATTTAAAAATTTTTTTTTATTATAAACTAAATTACTCTTTTGAGATTTTTTTTTATGTAATCTTCTCCTCTTGTAGGATTTCCCCAAATAATTTCTCCATTTTTAAAGGAAACGCAACCCGGCCCTCCGTTTTTGATTTTTTGCAAATCTTTAATCTTTACTAAATTAATTGGAACTTTAATGTTTCTTTTTGCCTTACTAAATAAAGCAGCTAAATCTGCAGCTATTTGAAGATCTTGTTCAGATGCTACTTTAGATGAAGACTTCAAAACTACATGACTACCTGGTGATTCCTGTGCATGAAACCATAAATCGCCTTTTTTTGAGAACTTAAAGCTTATTAAATCATTTTGCCTCATATTTCGCCCTACCTGAAGCTTTAATCCTGTGGGAGTGTCAACTTGAATTGGTGAAGACTCAATCTCATATGTACTTTTCTGATCTTCTCTTTGCCTCTTGATATTGATATTAAACTCGTTACAAATTTCTTCCATAATTTCTTCTAGTAGTTTGATTCTCATGGACAGTTTTTCATGATTTAAAGAATTTAAATTTTCTAGAAGCGTAGTGAATTCATCTAATCTCTCTATATTTGTTTTGTAAATACTTAATCTTTCTTTTATTAATTCTCTAGATCTCTTTAGTTTTTTTGATTTTTTATATAGTTTTTGTCCTTTAATAATATCTTGTTTTTTAATTTCATGTGAGGCAAATATATTATCAGCTTTTTCTTTATATATCTCATAGTTTTCTGATTTTGTCAGAAGATCATGTTGAATATTTAAATTCTTTTTCTCAGTATTGGTCTGTTTAAAAATTATCCCTTCAATTTTCTTTCCCAATAATTCAAGTTTTTTTTGTTTCAGATGAAAATCATAATAATTCTCTAAGCTTGTGCATAAATCTATTTTATTTTCGCGATTAATTTCCTCATCAAAAAACCAAACGCAATAAAAATCTTTGTTGAATGTAGAAAAATTAAAGTTATTGTTTTTAAACCTGTTTATCCAAATCTTCCAATTTTTAAATATCTCCTTTAAGTCTGAGTTGCTAATGAAATCAATATTTTTTCCCATTATTTCTGAATTAACAGTTGCGCTAACTACCTCTAATTGTTTTGTGAGGATAGGGCTTACTCCTTGATAGGTATTTATTAAACAGTATTTCAAAGACTCAGGTACTATTGAAATTGAGTCTTTCCATGATTGAAAAGACTCATCTTCTCTAGGTTGTTTTTTGAGATTGACTGGAGGTCCAGAATAAATTGATCCTGTTGAAATTGTTCTAAAACTAGATTGACTTGATTTAACTTGTTTACCAACGGCAATTATTTTATGTTTATTATCCAGATAAAAAATATTACTATGTTTTCCCATTAGTTCAAAAATTAAATACTTATTAATTTCATCTCCAGGTTTCTTCGCAAAACTAAGTTTTACAACTCTCTCGAAATCATCTTGATCAATCGAAATTAAAGCCATATACTTTAATCCGTATCTTATTTGTTTAGAAAGTGTGCTTTCTCTCCCAATCTTTTCTGGCTTATTTATCTTTAGTATCCTTGGAGAGTCTCCATTCCATGAAACTTCTAACCATGTTTGAGAATCAACTCCTCTGAAACATAATTGAATTGTATTAGGCTCTGGTTGTTGGGCAGTCTCAAACTTTGTAGGTAAGATGTTCTTTGTCAAATAATGCAAGACAGATCTAATAGATGTAATATCCATTATCTGTGGAACACCTTTTTGCATTATTCCTTTTTAATTCACAAGATGTCTATTTTACTGTAAAAATTTTAATATGAAAAATCAAAAAAAACTTATTATCCTTACTGGACCCAGCGGGGTAGGTAAGGGAACAGTTGTTAAAGAAATATTATGTAAAGAAAAAAAATTTTGGCTTTCAATATCTGCAACTACTAGAGAACCTAGAGAGGGAGAGAAAGACGGAGAAAATTATTATTTCTTAAACCCAGAAAAGTTTAAAGAAATGATTGAACAAAATCTTTTCCTTGAATGGGCTCAATTTGCTGGGAACTACTATGGAACGCCTTTGTCTTCTGTTAATGAGAAAATAAAAAAGGGATTTACCGTACTACTTGAAATTGAAGTAGAGGGTGCAAGGCAAATAAAAAATAAGTTTCCTAATTCACAGTCAATATTTTTACTTCCTCCGGATAAAGAAGAATTAGAGAGAAGAATAAGAAATAGAGGTACAGAAAAAGAAGAGGCAATAAAAAAAAGACTCTCAAGGGCTAATTATGAGATTTCAGTATCAAATGAATTTGATTTTGCATTAACAAATCATAATGTTGATGAAACAGCAAAAAAAATAATCAAGTTAATAAAAACTTGATTATTTTTTATTTATCAACTCATGGGATGGAATAATAAATCTGGGAAAAACCTATTAAATTCGATAATTATTCCAGCTGTAAGGCTTAGCCAAATTGCTGCTACCACTGGAGCAGATCTGACAAATTTTGTGTTTAGAATTTTGAACATTTGTTTTATGAAAGTTTTTTTGGGATGTTTAGCGAGGACCATTAAGTGTAATATTGTTATCTTTCTCTCTTAAATCTCCATTTCTACCTTGTTTATTCGCAAGAAGAGGCCATTGGGCTCCTTTTACAAGACATTTTCTAGCTAAGTCTAGGTCAATAATGATCTCAAGATCTGCTGGATTCTTAGTCTTTTTTGATTCAATGAGATACTCTCTTCCTGACCAACCTATAATTCCAGCAATATAAATGAACAATACTCCGGGAATAAGTAAATCTCCTTCATGACCTCTATTTAGAAGGGCCCCCCATGGCTCAAGAGGAGGTCCAATTATTAAATGAGGAAGACCATCATCTCCGCATGATGCTTTCCCATATCTTTCAAATCTTGCCATGTCTTTTTGAGTAGTTGCAGAATTTGCTCTCTCAATAAATTTAGGATTTTCAGAGCATTTTGTGAGGGCTGAAGCGGTATATTCTGTGCTAGCTCTATCTGCGTTTAAGGCAGGCCCATTTGCAGCTAGAGCAATTGGAGTAATTCCGAGGAACAGAAAAACTGAGATAATGATTGAAAAAAAGAATTTCATAAGTTGCAATCTTTAATTCCTTATAGTGTGTTAAGTAAGAAATTAATATTAAAATAGAACAAGTTGAATCAAAAATGCATAAAGTTTTAGCTATTGAAACAAGTTGTGATGAGACATCTGTCTCAATAGTTTCTAATATTGGCGATACTTTCAGAATACATTCAAATATAATTGCCTCTCAAATTGAAGATCATTCAAAATGGGGCGGAGTTGTGCCTGAACTTGCAGCTAGAAAGCATTTAGAATTATTACCTTTTGTTTTAGATGAGGCTTTAGAAGAATCAAAAATCAAAATTGAGGAAGTCGATTATATTGCATCAACTGTAGCTCCTGGATTAGTTGGTTGTTTACGAGTTGGCTCTATAACTGCAAGATCACTTTGCATCATGCATTCAAAACCATTTTTGGGAATTCATCATTTGGAAGGGCATTTATCTTCAATTCTATTTTCAGAAAACTATCCAAAGAAATCTTTTCTTACATTACTTGTTAGCGGCGGGCATACTGAATTGATAAAGGTTGATGATAGTAGGGGGATGCAAAGACTTGGAAAAAGTTTTGATGATGCTGCTGGAGAAGCTTTTGATAAAGTTGGCAGACTATTAGGTCTTAGTTATCCAGGAGGACCGGCAATTGAAAAGATTGCTAAAAATGGTGATCCAATGAAATTTAATTTACCAAAATGTAAGATCTCTGATAAAAAAGGTGGATTTCTTAAATATGATTTCTCTTTTAGTGGTCTAAAAACTGCCGTATTAAGATTAGTTGAGCGAATAAATTTAGATGGGAAAACTGTTCCAATTTCAGATATTGCTGCAAGTTTTGAGAGAGTAGTGGCAGAGGTCCTGGTAGAGAGAACAATAAAATGCGCAAAAGATCATAGCTTGGATAATGTTGTTGTGGTTGGGGGAGTGGCTGCTAACAATACATTAAGAAAAATGATGATTAGCGAAGCTAGTAAAAAATCTATTAAAGTTCATTTAGCTCCTCTTGATCTTTGTACAGACAATGCGGCAATGATTGGAGCGGCGGCGTTGTTCAGAATCAAATTTAAGGATCATTTTAGTTCCCTTAAATTAGGTGTCGCAGGAAGACTATCAATTGAACAAGCAAATACCCTTTATGAAGAAAACCCTCCTTTCTAATTTCAATGAATAAACAACCTAAAATCGAGATTAAAGAGACAAAAAACTTCGTTGATAAAAAGGAACTGAATTTGTGGAAAAGAGGTTTTACCCCTCAAGCTGAAATATGGAATGGAAGGATGGCAACTGTTGGTATAGGAATTATTTTTATAATTATTGCTTTAATAAGCCAATTTTCTTAATAGAAATAAAATTAATTTTCTTAAAAGTGGTTTTGAAAGAATTTTTTAAATTATTCTTGTTCAGCCGATGAATTAAATTAAAAAGTATTGTATTTATTGGACTAGAGATAAGTTTATTGATTTAATCAAAATAATGAATATTTTTATTATTTATAATTTTACATGACGCCTGAAAGGCTTGGATTACTTTGGGGGATAACTGTATTTGCAGGTGCTTGCGCTCGATTATTTTCTTCTTTTACAGGATTCCCAAGTGTTGTTATTTTATTGCTTTCTGGATTATTCATTGGAAGATCAGGATTAGGACTTGTTGAACCTTTAGATCTCGGACAAGGGCTTGAAACTATTGTGGGACTTTTGGTCTGTTTGGTTCTTTTTGAAGGGGGATTAAATTTAAAACTGCCTGAGGGGAATATAAGAAATACTGTTTTGAAAATTTCATTGGTAAGACTTTTTATTTCATTATCAGCTGGAATTTTTATCGCTCATTGGCTGGCTGGCCTTTCATGGCAAGTCGCAGGAATATATAGTGCCATAGTTTTAGCTACTGGACCAACAGTTGTCTCTCCATTGGTGGAACAAATAAAATTAGCTTCCCCACTCTCGGAAGTTTTAAAAGCTGAGGGGTTGTTGCTTGAACCAATTGGTGCAGTACTAGCATTACTGCTTTTAGAACTGACATTAGGTGACCTTCGTGGGATTAACGATGTATTCATAGCATTAATGCAAAGATTAGGGGGAGGAGTTTTAATCGGATTAATTGCAGGATGGTTACTATCAGAAATTTTAAAAAAAATAAAAAATGAAGCTTCATTTGGTATAGAGCTTCAAGTTACTCTTGGATTTATTTTCCTTGTGTATGGAATTTGTGAATATTTTTTACCAGAATCAGGCTTGCCTGCTTCAGTCGCGGCAGGTTTTATTGTAGGCAAAAGAGAAGTTATAGATAAGGAGAGATTAGATAATCTAATAGGTGAATTAGCTCAATTAGCAATAACAGTTCTTTTCCCTCTTTTGGCCGCTGACGTTTCTTGGGGTGAATTAAGTCCACTTGGCTGGGGAGGGTTTGTTTGCGTTTTTATGTTGATGGTAATTGTTCGCCCTATCTCTATCTGGATAGCAACAATGGGGAGAGACTTGAACTTAAAAGAAAAAATATTTTTAGCCTGGTTAGCCCCAAGAGGTATTGTTACTGCAGCAGTAGCTTCTCTTTTTTCTATCAGATTAGAGCAGGCTGGTATCCTTGGGGCTGGCCGTCTCCAAGGTTTAGTTTTTCTTACTATTTTGATGACAGTAGGAATACAAGGACTTTCAGCTAAACCTTTGGCAAATAGACTTGAATTAGACCAAAAAAATAATTTTGATTGATTAAAGACATCTTTCAATTCGAGTTCTATCAGTTTTACTCTCCGAGAAAAGCTCCCAACTTTGAATTAAATCTGGCCCACTAAGAGATCCAAAAAAGGCTACTCTTAATGATTTCATTAATATCCCTTTTTTAATATTATGCTTTTTTGAGATTTCGTTTATTAATTCTTTGGCTTCCCCTTTATTTAGTTTTATAGAATTTTGCTCAATTAAATAATTTAAGACTAGTTTAAGAGATAATTTGCTACCCCTGTTTTCCAGAAAATCTTGACCTTCTTTTTGTATTTTGGGTATTAAGAAAAATGGTTTTGATTGGTCTATTGAATCTTTTAACAGAGTCATAGAGTCTCTAATTAAAATTACTAATTTATAAGCCCATTCTTGAGATGGCGGCTTCCAACCATTATCATCCCAGTATTTCCTCATGATCTCATTTAACTTTATTAATTCCATATTTTTTATATATTGAGAATTAATCCAGTTAAGTTTTTCCCAGCTGAATTTGGCTCCAGCTTTGTTTATTTCTGATAAGTCAAAAATTTCAGATATCTCTTCAAGTGAAAGTATTTCTCTGTCGGCTGATTTTGGAGACCAACCTAAAAAGGCCATATAGTTCGATAAGGCCTCAGGTAAATATCCCATTTCTCTAAATTCGTCGATTGAAGTCACGCAATCTCTCTTAGATAATTTTTTCCCTTCGCTATTTAGTATTAAGGGTGTATGCGAAAAAGTTGGTAAATTAAAATTTAATGCTTTATAAATCAATATTTGTTTTGCAGTGTTCGAGATATGGTCTTCACCCCTTACAACATGAGTAATATTCATGAAATTATCATCAACAACAACTGCAAGATTATACAAAGGATCTCCAATCTCATATCCCTTAGCTCTTCTTGACAAAATTAAATCACCACCCAAATCCTTTCCTTGCCATTTGATTTCTCCTCTTATCTGATCTACCCAATTAATTTCAATTTTTTCATCAATCTTAAACCTTATTACTGAAGTCCTCCCTTGGGATATGAATGTTTCTATTTCTTCTTTTGAAAGACTTCTGTGCCTATTATCATGCTTTGGAGGTAATCCTTTGTTTTTTTGTTCTTCTCTTAATTCAGATATTTCATCTTCCGTTGTAAAGCACCTATATGCAGCTCCACATTCCAACAGCTTTTTTATATGATTTTTGTGAATCGAAATTCGGTCACTTTGCTTTATAGGTTCTTCATCCCATATAAGTCCAAGCCATTTCAAGCCCTCTAATATATTTTTTGTATATTCAGATTTAGATCGAATAAAATCTGTATCTTCTATTCTGATAAGAAATTTTCCACCTATTTTTTGTGCATACAACCAGTTGAATAGAGCTGTTCTCGCTGTCCCAATATGAAATAAACCCGTTGGACTCGGGGCTAGTCTTAAGCGTTTTTCCAATTTTCTTTTAGAAAAAACGGGACCGACGGGATTCGAACCCGCAACTTCCGCCGTGACAGGGCGGTGCTCTAACCAGTTGAACTACGGTCCCAGAGTTTTGTTCTAAATTTATTTAGAACTTCATTCTTAAAATTATCAGATCATAATACTTAATTTATGGGGTTGTAATAAAAAAAATTTATTAATTTGAGGATTTACAGAAATAATTAGTTTTTTAACTGACTTAGTATAAACAACTATTTATTTTTGAGGTCTAAAACCAGCGGGTTCTATCAACCTAACTTGATTGCCTCTAGCAGTAAATTCTCTGCCTTGGTCACTTTGTACGACAACTCTGCCTCCAGACTTAACTCTGATAACTCTTGCACGAACCCATCCTAAAGCTGCTGATTCGAGGACTTTAACTACGTCCCCAGGTTGAAGATCTAACTCCATCTTATGAAAAAATGATTTACATAATGTTGATCAAACGCGTCGTGGAGGACTTGAACCCCCGACATCAGGTTTTGGAGACCTGCGTTCTACCAACTGAACTAACGACGCATTTAAATAATTATAAGCGTCTTTGTGACCAATAAGTTGTTTACTTTACAACTTTATCGATCAAAGCGTTGTTTTACGCGAGTAGCTTTTCCTACTCTATCTCTCAGATAGAATAACTTTGCTCTTCTTACTTTACCTCTACGTTCAACTTTTAGAGAGGCAACCTGTGGACTATGTAGCATAAATACTCTTTCAACACCTATACCCTGAAAAATTCTTCTAACTGTAATAGTCTGGTTAATACCTCCATGCCTTTTTGCTATGACAACGCCTTCATAAGGTTGGACTCTTTCTTTATTACCCTCTGTAATTTTTACTCCAACTTTAACAGTGTCCCCAACATATATTTCAGGGAATTCTTTTTTTAATTGTTCATTCTCAAAGTCCTTAATAAGATTGGATGCGCTTAAAGTTTGCGTAGTCTCAGAAACCGTATTTTTTTCTTTTTGTTTAACTGCTACATCAACTGACGCGTCAGCTTTAATACCGGTTTCTAATTCCTTCTCTTGTTTCTCTTTGGCCATTTTGGTCTTTATTGTCCTACAAGTTCTATATCTTAACCTTTTGACTCGCCTTTAGTAACCTTTTTGGTAAATGAAATTGTTTTTGAAAACATTTGGAATCCTGTAACGAGCATCCATAAAACACCAAGGGAATTCAATATTACGTATATAAGTTCTCCATTATCTCCAAGCCATTCACCCTCATGGAGAGACATTAACCAATGAACTTGTTCTCTAGAGTAACCTAGTAAATCTTTTGAAACCCTATAAATAAGACCAGTAATTGAAGATATAAATAATGGAAGAAAAACCCAGGGCGCCAAAGCCTTATGAAATTGCCTAGAATTAAATAAAGTTTTCATTTTTGTTTCTTTCCTATTGTTATTGATAGATTTAAGGTAGCCAAGACCATAAAGGCTATTTTGAAGATATTTACCTATTACTATTATTTATTCCAATGAGACATTTTGCAGATCTTTTGTTAAATAAAAATAATTCAAAAGCGAATGATCAAGTTCCTTTTATCCAGAGGAGAAGAGGAATTGAAATAAAGTCTTCACGGGAAATAAATTTGATGAAAAAATCTAGCAGGATTGTAGCAACTGTTTTGAGGGAAATTAATGACTTAATTAAACCTGGAATGAGTACAAAAGATTTAGATGATTTCGCAGAAAAGAGGATAAAAAGTTTTGGAGCTGTGCCAAGTTTCAAGGGCTACCATGGATTCCCTTCTAGTATTTGTTCTAGCATTAATAATGAGGTTGTCCACGGGATTCCAAGTAAAAATAAAATAATTAAAAATGGTGACTTGGTTAAAATTGATACAGGAGCATATTTAGATGGTTTCCATGGAGATAGTTGTATATCAATTTGTGTAGGAGAAGTTAGTCCAAAGGCTCAAAAACTTAGTGACATAGCTTACGAAGCATTGTATGCGGGGCTTTCGAAAATCAAGGCAGGGAATACACTTCTAGATGTGGCTGGGGAAATCGAAGACACTGTTTTAAAAAATGGCTTTAGTGTTGTAGAAGACTACACAGGTCATGGAGTTGGAAGAAATCTACATGAAGAACCATCGGTATTCAATTTTCGGACCAAAGAATTGCCCAACGTCGTCCTTCGTGAAGGAATGACATTAGCGGTGGAACCCATTGTTAATGAAGGGACTAAATTTTGCAAAACACTAAATGATAGATGGACCGTAATAACAAAAGATGGAAAACTATCGGCCCAATGGGAGCATACAATAGTTGTCTTAAAAGATGGTATTGAAATATTGACAAATAGAGATTTCTAGACACTAAGGTTTGTACTTATAGATAATTTTGCAATACAAAAAATTAAAATATTCTTTTAGTGGGAAAAGTAAATAGGTTAAAGGGTTTGGACTAATTATTACTAAATAATTTTTTGTTTTAGCTAAATCATAAATTTTTTTAGAAACAAATTTGGGACTCATTATTCCGAGAGGATTTAGTTCTGATTTAAAAGGACCTAAAATGATTTTTTTTATTATTAATTTTTTCTTTGTATTTTTGTCCAGAAGATTTTTTTTGAAAGAAACTAATTGACCAATAAGGGATTTACTAATCTCATATGACGGATTTAGGGCGGGTAATAGCTCTGCTTCAGATGTATTTATCCAAATCTCTTTTTTTATTAGTGAATCATTGCTTAGAGCAATATCTTCAAATAAATTTAAAAATTTGAATTTGCTTAATGCATTTATCTCTATTGAGTTTTCATAATTGGAGTTTTCTCTACTCAAATCATAGATACCATGGTTCAAAATTAAAATGTCTATATTTTCTAATTGTTTTTTTAATGACGACTCTTTCCCACATTCCCATTTAATCCATTCATTTGGAGATTCAAGATTTATTTCATAATTAGTTTTACTATGAGTAAATCCAATCACTTTATATCCCTTTTGACGAAATAACTTTGTTAATTCTTTCCCTAGCGCACCTGAGGCTCCAGTAATCCCTATAGTTTTTTCTTTTTTGGTTGGATTTATCATTTTGCTTGATGTATATGAAATACCAAATAATTAAAATAAATTTACCAAAAAAAGATTATTTATTTTTTTATTTGATTAAAACTCATAAATAAATATTTGTTTAGTTCTGAAAAAAATATTATCTTAAACCTATCAACAAATAATTTACTAAATTATGAGCGATATATTATTAATTGGCTCATGTGAGCCATTTAGTGGTAAGTCTGCAATGGTTCTTGGGATAGCAAAAAAACTTTTACAGAAGAAAAAAAAGCTACGCATAGGGAAACCTCTAGCAACATGTATTGAACTTACTAATCTTCCCTCAATTTCTTATGAAGGATTAATAGATGATGATGTAAAGTTTATTGGATCAACATTAAATATCGATGAGGAGAATTTAATTTCCTCAGTAGGATTATTGGATAATATCTCAGCCGAAAAAAGAATTTTCAATAAAGACTTACTCCCAGGAAAAGGTTTTGATCAGATTGAAGGATTGGTTAATGATGATTTTGATGGTCTGAATATTTTAGAGGCAGCTGGAAGTCTTCATGAGGGTATGATTTATGGCTTAAGTCTCCCACAACTAGCTAAGGATTTAGACGCTAAAGTTTTAATTGTGAATTTATGGGAAGATTGTAAAAGTGTGGACGCATTACTTGATGCGAAAAAACAATTAGGTGAGAAATTGGCTGGAGTTGTATTGAACGGAGTTTTGCCACAAGAAGTCGAAAAAGTTAAAAATGAAATAATACCTTCTCTTAAATATCTGGATATTGAAGTGTTTGGTGTGATGCCTAAATCACCACTTCTAAGAAGTGTCACAGTCGGTGAGCTTGTAAGAAGACTAGATGCCCAAGTAATTTGTTGTCCTGAAAAAGATCAATTACTTGTTGAAACATTAAGTATTGGTGCAATGGGGGTAAATTCTGCAATGGAATTTTTCAGGAGAAGACGAAATATGGCTGTGGTTACTGGTGCTGATAGAACTGATATCCAACTTGCTGCTTTGGAGGCTTCGACTCAATGCCTGATTTTAACTGGTTTAGGAGACCCTTTGTCTCAATTGATTCATAGAGCGGAAGAATTGGAGGTGCCAATTTTAAAGGTGGAATTAGATACTCTTTCCTCAGTAGAAATTATTGAACAAGCTTTTGGTCATGTCAGAATACATGAATCAATTAAAGCTTCTTATGCTATTCAATTAGTTCAAGAGCATGTAAATCTAGAAAGAATTCTCGAAAAGATAGATTTTCCCTGCAATTTTTCAGATAAATGCTAATTTCAAATATAGGAACTTTATTATTTTGAGTCGCTCTTTAGATCTACCAGCAACTGAAGGCGTTGATGCCTTAGCTCAAGAACTTGCAAAACTCCAAGATAATGGGAAAAGGAGAATTGCTTTTTTGGGCAGTAGGCACGTACCAGTTGTCGATATCCACTTAATTGAGTTGATAGCAAGGTCTTTAGCAGAGGAAGGGCATAATATCCTTACTTCTGGATCTCAAGGTGTCAATGCAGCGGTTATTCGAGCAGTTTTAGATATAAATCCATCATTATTAACCGTTTTATTACCACAAAGTCTTGATAGACAAATACCCGAAATAAAGTATCAACTTGAAAGGGTTATGCATTTGGTTGAAAAAAGTGAAAATGATGAATTACCTTTGCCACTTGCAAGCAGTCTTTGTAATCAAGAAATTATTACTAGGTGCGATCAATTAATATGCTTTGCCTTTCACGATAGTGAAACTTTGTTAAATAGTTGTAGATGCGCGGAAGAAATGGGGAAAGTGGTTAGTTTGTTATTTTTTGATTAAATAAATCCATTCCTCTCTTATTAAAAGATGATTTATGCTAATAATATTTAGCTATTAATAATTTACTATGGCAGAAAGTTTTTCATTTGATGTAGTTTCTGATTTTGATAGACAGGAATTGGTCAATACTTTAGATCAAGTAAAAAGGGAAATTTCTCAGCGTTATGATCTTAAAGGTACAGACACTTCAGTGGATTTAGATAAAGAAAATATTTTTATAATCACCGATAGCGAATTAACCTTAAATTCTGTTAATGACATAATTAGACAAAAAGCAATAAAAAGAAACTTATCTTTAAAAATATTTGACTATGGTGGAATTGAAATGGTTAGTGGTAATAGAGTAAAACAGACAATTTTATTAAAACAAGGAATTAAACAAGAAATCGCAAAAAAAATCAGTAAAAATATTAGAGATCAAATAAAGAAGATTAATGTCAGCATCAATGGTGAAACACTCAGAGTTGCTAGTAAGAGCAAAAATGATCTTCAAATAGCAATTAAGCTTGTTAATGAGTTGGAAGAGTCTTTGAACATTCCTCTAAAAGCTAATAACTTTAGATAAAATCTACATATAGAGTATTTATAAAGCATGACAGATTATTCAGAATCTCTCATTAAATCATTGATTAAGAAAGTAAAAGAATATCCTCGCTTTTCAAAACAAGAAACAGAGAAATTTTGTTGGATGGCGGTACATGAGCATAAGCATGGTGTTTTACCTTCTGAATATGACATAAGAGAAATAGATGAGGACCTTTATTTAGAACTTTTGCAAGAATTCAAATGAAATATCTGGTTAATATTATTAACATTTAAATCTACAATTATTAAAAAAATATTTTAATTAAATGTCTTATTAATGCACTAATTAGTCTATTTAAATATGATTAATTAAAAAGAAAATTTAATGTCAACATCCTTTAAAAATGTAACACCAACAGGTCCAGGTGGAACAGCAACATTATTGATTGTATTGTCTTTTACTGGCTTTCTTTTGCTTACCCAATCTCTTTTTGTTGTCCCTTCTGGACAAGTTGCAGTTGTTACAACATTAGGGAAAGTAAGCGGTCCCTCTAGGAGAGCTGGTTTAAACTTTAAACTTCCATTTATTCAGTCTGTTTATCCATTTTGATATAAAAACTCAGGTTCAACCTGAAAAATTTGAAACTTTAACTAAAGATCTTCAAGTTATTAGGGCTACAGCTACTGTAAAGTATTCAGTAAAACCTAATGAAGCAGGGAGGATCTTCGCAACAATTGCAAGTAGAAATAGTGATGTTTATCAAAAAATTGTTCAGCCATCTTTGCTAAAAGCTCTAAAATCAGTCTTTTCTCAATATGAGTTAGAAACAATTGCTACTGAATTCGCAGTAATTTCTGAAAAGGTTGGAGACACAGTAGCAAAGGAACTAAATTCATTTGATTATGTAGATGTTAAAAGTTTAGATCTTACTGGATTAGAGATTGCTGAAGAATATAGAGCTGCGATTGAACAAAAGCAAATTGCTGGGCAGCAATTACTAAGAGCAAAGACTGAAGTTGAAATTGCTGAACAAGAAGCACTTAGATATGAGACGTTAAATAGAAGTCTTGACGATCAGGTCCTTTTCAAATTATTTCTAGACAAGTGGGATGGTAGTACACAAGTTGTTCCTGGCCTTCCAGGTTCAGAAGGAGGTAG
This sequence comes from Prochlorococcus sp. HOT208_60m_813B04, assembly GCA_002025975.1. Lineage (GTDB taxonomy): Bacteria > Cyanobacteriota > Cyanobacteriia > PCC-6307 > Cyanobiaceae > Prochlorococcus_A. The sequence continues at coordinate 71,075 of MWOU01000114.1, read as the reverse complement.
CCCTCCAGTAATTGTTGGTGGTAGAAGATAATTTTAAAAAATAACTCTCAAATACCTATAATCATTTCTTATTTTATTCAAGGAAAGAAGAGTAAATGATTATTTTTTTATCGCATTGAAAGATTCTTCAAAAGCTTCAATAGTTTTATCAATTTCTTCTTCGCTGTGAGCTAGTGATGTGAAACCAGCTTCGAAGGGACTTGGTGCTAGGTAAATTCCTCTTTTAAGCATTTCTCTGTGCAACTTACCGAAAAGTTCGGCATCATTTGTTTTGGCCTCATCAAAGTTCCTCACTGGTCCATCACATAAGAAAAATCCAAACATGGCACTTACACTCCCACCGTTAATAGCGATACCATTATTTTCTGCAGACTGGATTATCCCTTCAATTAATCTAGAAGTTGTTGAATCAAGTTTCTCGTACGTACCATCTTGTTTGAGCAGTTCAAGAGTTTTGATTCCAGCAGTCATTGCAAGTGGATTACCGCTCAAAGTGCCTGCTTGGTAAACCGGTCCTGAAGGAGCTACCATTGACATTATTTCTTTCTTGCCTCCATAGGCTCCAACAGGCAAGCCTCCACCAATTACTTTCCCAAGCGTCGTTAAGTCAGGAGTTACGCCAAACTTTTCTTGTGCGCCTCCATAACTTATTCTGAATCCAGTCATTACTTCGTCAAAAACTAATAAGGATCCATTCTCAGTGGTTAATTCTCTTAAACCTTCCAAGAATCCAGGTTCTGGTGTAATAAATCCCGCATTCCCAACGATAGGCTCAAGTATAACTCCTGAAATGGCATCAGGATTTTCAGAAAATAATTTTTTAACTGCTTCAAGGTCATTGTAGGGAGCAGTAAGTGTGTTAGCAGTCGTCGTCCGTGGAACACCTGGAGAATCAGGTAAACCAAGAGTGGCTACACCTGATCCTGCTTTCACTAAAAACATATCTGCATGACCGTGATAGCAACCGTCAAATTTAATAACTTTATCTCTTCCAGTAAATGCTCGCATAAGCCTTAAAACAGCCATGCATGCTTCAGTTCCACTATTAACAAATCTAACCATTTCAACGGACGGGACTGCATCTATTACCATTTCAGCAAGTTTGTTCTCTAGAACGCATGGAGCACCAAAGCTAGTGCCTTTCTCAATCGCTTCCTGTAATGCCGTTGTAACTTCAGGGTGGGCATGTCCACATATAGCAGGCCCCCAACTCCCTATATAGTCAATATATCTATTTCCATCAATATCCCAAGCAAAGGGACCTTTGACTCTATCAAAAACAATTGGCTGCCCTCCTACAGACTTAAAAGCTCTTACTGGAGAACTTACTCCTCCTGGCATTAGTTGTTGGGCGGCAGAGAAAATTTCTTCTGATTGGGTGTAATTAAATATGTCAGTCACAATTTAGCTAAATGATGTTTTGAGAAAATCTTGGCATGTTCTAAATTAGAAATAAGTAAAAATTTTGTCAATCAGATTGAAATTCTACATTATGATATTTTTATTGCGATAGTTAGGATTGTAAATAATTAATATTTTAAGAAATCAAAATAAAAAAAACATTAATCTTGATAAGTCACTATTTGTAAGAGTTTTCAGGCATTAAAGAAGTTCAATCTATTTTCTTTATATTTCGAAGAAATTATCCTCATCCTCAAAAAATTCTTCATTTATTTCGCTCAAGTTAAGATCTATCATTACTGGGGCATGATCACTGGGACGTAAATTACCTCTTGGTGAGCAGTCTATGACACAACTTTTAAGTTTTGATGAAAGTTCTTTGCTGATATATATATGGTCTATCCTCCATCCTTTATTTAATTCAAATGAGTTATTACGGTAATCCCACCAACTCCAATGGCCAGGATTTTGTTCGAAAATCCTGAAAGAATCTATTAATCTTTTTTTCAGAACATTTTTTAGTGCATTTCTCTCTATCTCAGATGCCATTATTCCCCCATCAAATTTCTTTGGATCATGAATATCCAAGTTAGATGGAGCAACATTAAAATCACCCATAAGACAAATTAATTGTCCTTTTTTTTCTTGTTCATCCAAAAATGAAGCTAAACAATTTAACCAACTAATTTTGTATTTGAACTTACTAGATTCTATAGAAGATCCGTTTGGGACATAGACATTTATGATTTTAATACCATTAATATCAGCAGAAATTAATCTTTTTTGAGCTTGAAAAATTTCAATATTTTGATTAGGTTCGGTACAACCGTAGAATCCTTTTTTAACGTTTTCTGGCTTTATTTTAGAAATAATAGCCACACCATTATATGATTTTTGCCCATAGACCTCTACTGAGTATCCTAATTTTTCAAAAGGTTCTAAAGGGAAACTATCATCTATCACTTTTGTTTCCTGCAAACATAGAATATCTGGATTAACTTGATTAATCCAATCTATTATTTGTGAAAGTCTTGTTCTTATAGAGTTAACATTCCAAGTTGCGATTAACAAATTTCTACCAAATTATGTAAGATTAAGGTAGCAGAAATTTTTGCATTAAAGGAATTTGAAATCAAATAAAATGAATAATTATTTTTGCGTAAAACTATCTAAACCTTTAAATTTTGTAGTTTTCTTTACTTTGTTATTTTCCTTTAAAGGGAACTACCTAAATGCTGAATATTTATTTGAAGAATTAGAAATCGATTCCTCAACTAAAATGGAAGATGAAAGTTCAGTTCTGCCATCCAATCCTTTTGAAATCGTTGAAATGATTAGGAGAGCAAATAGTATGAATGATGCTACTAAACCTTCTGATGCTATTGACAATGCGTTAAAGTCATTTAATAGTTTGGAGGAAAAATAAGAGTAATACACGATAAATAGTTATCTTCAAATTTTAAATATGTTAAAAAACCCTATCCCAAAAGTTACTAACCATTTACAGCACAGAGCAATCGGTATTGTTTATGGTGAATTTATTCCCAATGGTAGTGATCAATTAAATAGAGGCTTTTTAATTGATAATAAAGGTGAAAAAATTGAAACAGTAATACTTGGTAAAGCATTGCCACTTTTAAAAAAGCATATTGATTTAAAGAAAAGTTATTATTGGATTGTTTATCCAAAGAATAAGAATACTCAAAACTTACATTTACAGGTTGCTGGCGTTTGGGATCCTTATCAACTAAATAACTTCCCAAATGATTCTTCAAAAACTAACTTCTCAAAACTATTAGAAAAATTAAATCTTAAAGATAATTATTTTTCTGTTAGAGGAGAATTAGTGTTTGTCAACACTCAAAAGAAAGAAATTGTTATTAAAGTCTGCTCCGCTGCAAAGTCAAAAAATTTTAAAAATAAAAATTTCAAACTTGTCATAAAAGGAGATCTTTCTCTTGAAATTCTTCATAGTTTTGTAAGTTTAGATATCAACAGAGATGGAAATTCTTTGAAACTAATAAATTACGAAGTGATTGAAAAAAACCTCTCTAAAAATAACTAAAATGAAAGGTTGATTTCCAACGCAATTTTATCAGTCAAGAAATCTTTGATTTATGGATGATGTTTTAATTGAATGTTCTCCTGGTATCTCTGGAGATATGTTATTAGGAGCTTTTTATGATTTAGGGGTGCCTAAAAAAGTTATTGAACAGCCACTTATTGATCTTGGATTAAAGGATTTATATCAACTCGACTTTAAAGAATCAAAAAGTTGTACAATCCGAGGTGTCAAGGCAAAGGTTGAGAATATTGATTGTAGTTATAGCAAACGAACTTGGAGAAGTATTAAGGAACTTATTTTGAATGGCCAACTCGAAGATAAATTAAAAAAAATAATTTATGAAGTATTTGAATCTTTAGCAATTGCGGAAGGAAAAGTTCATGGCATTAAATCTGATGATGTTCATTTTCATGAAATTGGAGCTATAGATTCATTGGTGGATATAATTGGGGTATGTGCTGCATTGAATTACTTTAATCCAAAGAGGGTTTATTGTAATGAACCAATGTTGGGAAAAGGTTTTGTTCAAACTGAACATGGAAAATTATCTGTACCAACTCCAGCTGTAATAGAGCTAATAAGACAAAAAAATATTAAGGTTTTATCAAACCGTGACTCAATAGAGGGTGAACTCTCAACACCAACAGGTATTGCTTTACTTGCTAATTTAGTCGGCTATCAAGAACCTCCTTCAAAATATTCTATTAACTCTTATGGAGTAGGTATTGGGAACCTTAATTTCCCATTCCCTAATTTGGTAAGAGTTTATAAAATTACTTCGTTTAATAATTCTTCTATTAACGATAATGAACAAATTAGTCCAAAGCGTGAAGAGATAATTATTCAAGAAGCATGGATTGATGACCAAACACCTGAAGATATATCTAATTTTGTGGAGAAACTTAGAATCGAGGGAGCTTATGACGTTTCTTATCAAGCTATCAATATGAAAAAAAATAGAATCGGATTTTCTATTCAAGCAATCTTACCCATAGAGAAAAAAGAATTTTTTAGGCGATTATGGTTTGATTATTCCAATACTTTAGGAGTTCGTGAAAGGACTCAGTCAAGGTGGATATTACTTAGACGCAGAGGAGAATGTTCAACGATTTTTGGAAATATAAAAGTTAAACAAACTTTGAAACCAGACGGATCAATAATTATGAAACCAGAAAATGATGAGGTTTTAAGATTAAATTTAGAGCATAAAATATCAACTTACGAAATAAGAAAAAAAATAAAAGAATCAAGTAAAAAATTTAAAGCATTTGAAAACTGGAAATGAGATTTAATATAAGTAATCAACCACATTCGAAATTCATTAAAAAAATTAATTTTGGAAATTTAAAGAGTATTTTCTTTATTTCAAGCTTGTTATATTTTTGCATCTATTTTTTTGATAATATTGATCAAATTTCTTTTAATATCAATTTAGAAAGGAATGGAATTAATCTATTCTTATCATTTTTATTTTGTGTTTTAAGTATTTACTTGAACGCTTATGCATGGAAATATATTGTAAGATGGTTGGGGAAAGAATTTAAAAGTAATAATTTAGTTTCCTTCTATGTTTTAACCAATATTCTTAAATATGTTCCAGGAGGGGTTTGGCATTTTGTTGAAAGATTTAATTTTATAAAAAATATAAGTAATCCACAGATTGCTTTATATTCGACGCTTATAGAACCTTATTTTATGTTGAGTGGATCTTTTCTCTTGGCATCAATGGGATTAATTTTTTCACCACTTTATTTTTTTTTAATTTTTCCTTTATTATTCTTAAATAGAAAATTTATTTTTTTGATATTAAAAATATTATGGTCTCTTAAGGGGAAAGTATTTGAGGTTTTGAGACTTCCAAATTCAAAGGGCCAATTTGAAGAGAGAATAAATATAGTTTCTTTTTTCCCTTCTAGAGCTTTATTTCTTGAAATTGGTTTTGTTTTATCAAAATTTATTGGGTTTTATATTTGCTTAAATACTTTCTATACAAGTAATACCCTGAACATCATATTTTTATTAGTAATTTTTTCTTTGGCATGGTCCATAGGCTTGGTAGTCCCAGCAGCTCCAGGAGGAGTTGGCGTTTTTGAGGCCTGCCTCCTTTTATTTGTTGGCAAAAGTATTCCAGAAAATATAATTCTCATAAGTTTAGTTTATTTTAGGGTTATATCTACCTCGGCAGATTTGTTGTTAAGCTTACCTTATTTAATAAGGAAAGTGTCTGAAAGAATTTAGTGTTTTTTCTCTAAACTTGGTATTAATGTCATTGATGCAATAAGGCCTAAAGTCATAATAAGAATGGCCGGTAATATTGCCTCTACCATTCTTTCATCTCCAGCATATTGATATATTCTCACAGATAATGTATCGAAATCGAATGGTCTTAAAATAAAGGTAATGGGTAATTCTTTTATCGTGTCAACAAAAACTAAAAGTGATCCTACGAATATTGGTCCTTGGAGGAGAGGTAGATGAATTCTTTTGATGATCCCCAGCCAATTCTCTCCTAGTCCAAGTGCTGCTTCATCAAGACTAGGAGAAATTCTCTCAAGACTTGAATCAATAGAACCCTTAGAGATAGTTAGAAATCGGACAAGATAACCCCAAATTAGTAAGCAAATAGCTATAAAATTAAATTTTGAAGAAGAAATGCTTATTAAAGATAAGGCTAATACAGTACCTGGGATTGCGTAACCTATTCCCGCAAGATTTGTTATTAGTCCAAGTAAAAAGCTTTTATTTGCGCGTCTGACTAAAGAAATTATTAAGGAGAATAGCATCGCTATTAATGCAGTTAAAAGTCCTAGACTTATGGTCCTTAATGATAGGCTAAGTAATTCTATAGATAACCCTTTTTGAATTAGATCTATATTGAGTAGCACCCAAAAACATGGAATCCCAAAAGAGAAAATTGGAGGAAATAAAGATATGGTTATTGCTAAAAAAGCTCTAGTTTTGTTTAATTCCCATCCTTGAGAATCTTTTGATGCAGGATTTTCACTCCACCTCTTTGATTTTTTTCTTGATAACTTTTCGAAAATAATTAAAGTGAAAATCATTAATAAGGCTACCAAAGATAATCCAATAGCACTTTTTGGATTACCTTCAATTATCCAATTTTCAGCTATACCAGTAGAAATACTTGGTATGTTTAATAATGCAAATGTACCTAACTCATTCATTACTTCCATACACATTAAACTTATGCCTGTTATTAGTGCTGGTAACGCCATTGGGAAAGCGATTTTAAAGAAGCTGCTCCAAGGCCCTACGCCTAATCCTCTACTAGCATTGATTTGATTAACTCCAAATTTATTAAAACTTTCGTTAGCAAGAATGAATACATATGGATAAGTAGAAATTGAAAGTATTAATACCCCCCACCATAAACCAGTTACTTGATACCCCAAAATACTTCCTAAATCCTGCAAAATAGCTGTTATTAGATATGCTGGGGCAGCTAGTGGAACTAGCTGACAAATACGGAGAACTTTTCTGAACTTAAAATCACAATTTGAAAGTAACCATCCATTTAAAGTTCCTAACGCGCCGCCAAAAAAACTTGTCAATATTAGAACTTTTACAGTGCCTAATACCTCTTCTCCTCCAGCAATACCTAATGAAAAATTTCCACTAATAATGTAATCAAATCCCTCCAGAAGAAAATTTGAAATTGGAATGATTACTAAAAGTGAAACAATAAACGAAGTGAAATAAAGAAAATTTAATTCTGTTAATGTTTTTTTAAACCCTTTAGTGCGTATTTTCAAAAATTAATTAAATCCTAATATGAACTCTAATCTGAATTAAATCTACATGATGACAGTTGATTTTTAATAGTTTGGTGATCTAAGTTTTTCCCAATTAACACTATCTTGTTAGATTTTTCTTTTGTCCATTCCTCATCATCTAGAGAAAACCGCTTTCCAGATAGGTGAAAAATGTGTTTTCTTTCACTTTCCATAAACCATAATATTCCTTTTGCTCTAAAAACATTTTGTGAGATTTGATTATCTAAGAAATATTGAAACTTTCTTAAAGAAAATGGTTCAAACGTCTCATATGAAACTGAGGTAAAACCCTCGATATTATTGTTCAAATCGTGGGAATGAGAAGAGTGATCGTGGGAATGAGAAGAGTGATCGTGGGAATGAGAAGAGTTATCGTGGGAATGAGAAGAGTGATCGTGGGAATGAGAAGAGTGATCGTGGGAATGAGAAGAGTGATCGTGGGAATGAGAAGAGTGATCGTGGGAATTTTGTTCTATATTTTTTTTATTTTTCTCGAATTCAAAAGAATCCGTCTCAAATAGACCCACGCTCATTATTGTATGTAATGCAACTTCACTATTAGTTGATCTCAAAATCCTTGGTTCTTTTTTTATTTTATTTATAAACTCCTCTATTTTCTTTAATTGTTTTTCATTTACTAAATCAGATTTATTAAGAAGAAGGATATCTCCGTATAAAATTTGAGAATAGGCGACACTTGTATTATTAATTTCAAAATCAAAATTTTCTCCATCAATGACAGTGATTATCGAATCTAATCTTACTTTTTCTCTAAGATCACCAGCCGCAAAAGTCATGGCTACTGGTAATGGATCTGCTAATCCAGTTGTTTCAACAATCAGATAGTCTATTTCTTCAGCTCTTTCTAAAACTTTGGATACGGTATTTAATAATTCGCCATTGATAGAGCAACATATACATCCATTATTTAATTCGATCATATCTTCTGAGCCTTCTATTATTAAGTCATTATCTATTCCGATCTCTCCAAATTCGTTGACTAAAACAGCTGTTTTAATACCAACTTGATTTTTTAAAATATGATTGAGAAGTGTAGTTTTGCCAGAACCTAAAAATCCACTAATAATAGTAACTGGCAATAATTTTTTAGACATTTTGAATAGTTGAAAACAAGTTTATATTTTTATTGATCGAAAATTTTGTTGATTTCGGAAGCTAATGTTTGATCCAGATTCGTAATACCTCCTAGATCATGTGTATTTAATTTAATTATTACTTTTGCATAAACATTCTCCCAGTTAGGATGATGATTGTATTTTTCACAGATTAAAGCAACCTTAGTCATAAAAGCAAAGGCTTCAATAAAATTAGCGAAGTTAAATTCTCTCTGGATTTGTTTAGATTTAATTTCCCAGCCAGGTATTTTGACAACTAATTCATTCAGTTCTTCATCTTGCAAAATGTAGGGTTCCATTAAATTAGAAATCTGACTTATTACATTATAAATGTCTTACTTTTTCTCACCAATTATATGTACATTTATGATTCTTTCCTTTTGATCAAATCGATGTTCCCATAAATAAATTGCTTGCCATGTGCCAAGCATAATTTTTCCGTCTTGAAAACTCAAAGATAAACAAGAATTTGTTAAGGATGTTTTAATATGTGCTGGCATATCGTCAGCCCCTTCTTGATAATGTTTATAGGATATTTCTTCTCTATTTGTTGATAAGGTTAAGTAAGAATCATAGGGAACTATCGATTGCATATACTTTTTTAGGTCCCTCAGTACATTTGGATCTGCGTTCTCATTAATAGTTAAACTGCAACTTGTATGAAGTGAAGTTAAATTTAAAATTCCGGAATGAAAATTATTTTTTTCAACACATAAATTTAAATCATATGTGATATCAATAAAACCCTCGCCATGGGTTATGAATTTTAATTTTGAAAATATTTGTTCCATATAATTTAAAACTTAATTAATCAATATCCTATTATGGATAAAGATGCATATTTTACTGCAGATATTAAAATTTTTATCTTAAGATAAATCAAATTTCCATTTAAATCTTTGGCTGAAACTCATTGGAATAAGCTGGGTGCTTACCTTAAAGAAACACAAATATTAGGTTCAATCCAAAATACACTTTATTGGGATCAGAATACTGGAATGCCAAAGAAAGGTGCTTCTTGGAGGTCTGAACAACTTACTTATATTGCAAAAATACTGCATGAAAGAAATTCTTCCGAGGAATTTTCTAATTTAATACGATCTGCTAAAAATGAACTAGCAGATATTGAACGAAATTTCGATAATCAACTTTTTATAAAAGATAAAGAAAGAAATATTAGTCTTTTATTGAAGGAATTTAATAGAGAGAGGAATTTAGATCCTAAATTAGTTGAGTCTCTAGCAAAGGCAAAATCTAAAGGTTATGAAAGCTGGCAAGAAGCTAAGGAAAAATCAGATTTTAAAATTTTTCTTCCTTTTTTTGAAGAATTAGTTAAATTGCGGATTGAAGAGGCAAAACAAATATCAGATCAATATTCACCATGGGAAACTTTAGCCCAACCCTTTGAGCCTGAATTAACTTTACAGTGGCTGAACAAAATATTTCAGCCTTTGAAAGACATTCTCCCAGACTTGATTAGAGGGATTAATAAATCTAAAAAATATCACTGGGATTTGAGTCCAGAATCTCAACATAATTTATGTTCTCAATTACTTGATGAGTTTGGGAGAGATAAAGATCTAGTTGTTGTTGGTAAATCTCCCCATCCTTTTTCGATTACATTAGGGCCTAATGATTACAGGATTACGACAAGAATTGTTGAAGGTGAACCATTATCAAGTTTTTTAGCAACTGCGCATGAGTGGGGGCATTCTATTTATGAGCAGGGTTTGCCATCTCAAAGTCATCAATGGTTTGCTTGGCCTTTAGGTCAAGCAACTTCTATGGGTATTCATGAAAGTCAATCTTTATTTTGGGAAAATAGAATAGTTAAATCCAAATTTTTTTCAAAAAGATTTTTTAACAAATTTGTTTCGGCTGGATGTACTCTTAATAATTATTTAGAACTATGGAAATCTATTAATCATTTGGAAGCAGGATTAAATAGGGTTGAAGCGGATGAATTGACTTATGGCTTACACATATTAATAAGAACCGAACTTGAAATAGATTTAATTGAAAGAGGGTTACCAGCTGAAGATATTCCAATAGAATGGAATAAAAGATATGATGAACTCCTAGGAATTAAACCATCTAATGATTCAGAAGGTTGTCTTCAAGATGTTCATTGGAGTGAAGGGGCGTTTGGATATTTCCCCTCATATTTGTTAGGACATGTTATAAGTGCGCAAATATCTTCTCAAATGGAAAGAGACATAGGTTTGATTGACAACTTAATTGAAAATGGTGAATATCAAAAGATCATCTTTTGGTTAAAAAATAATATACATGAATATGGCAGATCAGTTAATTGTATGGAGTTGGTAAGAGCTGTAACTAATGAAGAACTATCGCCAAACTATTTTATTAATCATTTAAGGTCTAAAATAAATGATTTTTGCTGAAACATTACTTTTAAAAATTTGGTTAGGTGTGAGGATGTAAAATAAACAAAAATAATTTCTTGATGGCAAATCTAAATCAGCCCCCAAGCAGGGTTACCCCCAATTTATTACACATACTAAGTGCATTCACTGATAGCTCAAATACAATAATAAACACTATTGTTGAATTGAACTCTAATACCATAAATAAATATGAATTAATTACAGAAACGGGTCATCTTAAACTTGATAGGGTAGGTTATTCATCACTTGCGTATCCTTTTGCTTATGGATGTATTCCAAGGACATGGGATGAAGATGGAGATCCACTTGATGTAGAAATTGTTGGAGTAACTGAGCCATTGATACCCGGATCTATTGTGGAAGCAAGGATTATTGGGGTTATGAAATTTGATGATGGTGGAGAGGTCGATGATAAGGTAATAGCGGTTCTCGCGGATGATAAAAGAATGGATCATATCTCAAGTTATGAAGACCTTGGAGATCATTGGTTAAAAGAAACAAAGTATTATTGGGAGCACTACAAAGATCTCAAAAAACCAGGAACATGTACTGTAAATGGTTTTTTTTGGGATAGAAGAAGCTGTTAAAGTGATTAAAGATTGTGAAGAGAGATACAAAAAAGAAATTGATCCTAAGTTAGTAAATTAACAAATTTTATTTTTCTCTAAATTTTTCAAATATTTCGCTTAGTATTTCTTTGGCACCTTGCTGCTTTAATTTTTTAGCTAGTTCTTTGCCTACTTCTTCGGGTTCATTAATATTGCCAATATATTGATCTTTAATAAGCCTTTCTCCATCAAGAGATGCAACCATACCAGTAAGGCAAAGTTGTTCATTCTGAATTTTACTATTCACACCTATTGGGACTTGGCATCCACCTTCAAGCTCTCTTAAAAAAGCCCTTTCTGCTGTACATCTTTGACTGGTGGGTTTATCTTCTAAGATATTTATAATTTCTAAAACTTTTTTATCATCAGATTTACATTCAATGCCTAGTGCTCCTTGGCCAACGGCATGAAGGGAAATTTCACTTGGGATAATCTGGTGAATTCTTGATTCAAAGCCTAATCTCTTTAAACCAGCGGCCGCAAGAATTATACAATCAAATTCTCCTGCATCTAATTTTTCAATTCTTGTAATAACATTTCCCCTGATATCTTTGAAAACAAGATGTGGGTACTTATTTCTTAATTGTGCAAGTCTTCTTAGAGAGCTTGTTCCAACAATCGAACCTTCAGGTAAGGTTTCTAGTTTATAACAGTCATTTTTTTTGTTTACTACTAAAGCATCTGCAGGATCCTCCCTTTTTGTAATGCATCCTAATTTAAGGCCATTAGGCAAATTGGTTGGTAAATCTTTCAGAGAATGTACAGCTATATCTGCATGGCCTACGAGCATTTGTGCTTCAAGTTCTTTTGTAAATAAGCCTTTGTCGCCTATTTTTGCTAAGGCTACATCAAGGATTTTGTCACCTTGAGTTGCCATAGCTTCTATAGATACCTCTAAATTTGGAATATTCCTTTCTAGTTGATCTTTAACCCATAAAGTTTGAACCATTGCTAGCTTACTTCTTCTACTAGCTATTTTTAGCTTAAAATTAGTCATTAAATATTATTTTGAGTTTGAATTAAAAATTAAGTCGAATCTATCTTAAGCTATTATTTTGCCAGTTTTTAAAGCTGAATATTATATTTAACTTTTTTTATTTTATATATTCTTTTAAAACCCCATTTCGATTTGGATGTCTAAGTTTTCTAAGGGCTTTTGCCTCTATTTGTCTAATTCTTTCTCTCGTCACATCAAAAATCTGGCCAATTTCTTCAAGAGTTTTCATTCTTCCATCATCAATTCCATATCTCAATCTGAGAACATCTCTTTCTCTTGGACTAAGAGTGGCTAATACTCCTTCCAAATCTTCTCTTAGTAAAGTTTTAGAAACATCTTGCTCTGGATTTTCTATATCAGCTTCTATAAAGTCTCCTAGTCTTGAGTCTTCTTCTTTACCTATTGGAGTCTCTAGAGAAATAGGAAGTTGCGCACTTTTAGCTATAAATCTTAGTTTTTCGATTGTCATTTCCATACTTTCAGCGATTTCTTCTTCACTAGGTTTCCTGCCAAATTCTTGGCTAAGAACTTTTGTGGTTTTTTTAATTCTGGATATTGTCTCGTATAAGTGAACTGGCAATCTAATAGTTCTACTTTGATCCGCAATTGCTCTTGTAATGGCTTGGCGAATCCACCAAGTTGCATATGTAGAGAACTTATAACCTTTTTCATGGTCGAATTTTTCCGCTGCCCTAATTAGACCCAAACTTCCTTCTTGGATTAAATCTTGAAATGATAAACCTCTGTTCATATATTTTTTAGCAATGGAAACAACTAATCTTAAATTTGATTGAACCATTTTTTCTTTAGCTCTGCGCCCTAAGAGAAGTCTTCTTCTAAATTTAGGAAGAGGCATATCTATTAACTCGGCCCATTCTCTTACAGATGGGAAATGCCCTTTTTCTGACTCATATTGAGTTGCTAGCTCTTCTAATTGGAGTAAGTCAGCAATTTTTCTTGCAAGCTCAATTTCTTCATCTGGTCTTAAAAGTCTAATTCTTCCAATTTCTTGGAGATAAACTCTGATTGAATCTTCAGTGTAGATACCTTTTGGCCCAAGCTTTATATTCCCGAGCCCTTTATCTTCTTCTTCAGAATCACTAAATTCATTATTGTTATTTTCAATATTGCTTTCGTTTAACTCAGCAGATGTCTGTAAAGGTTGATTATTTTTATTACTATCTTCCTCAACTACTGTTTCTAAATTTGTATTAATTTTTTTATTGATCTTTTTTTTTGAACTAGGCTTGGAATTCTTTGATTCTGCTGCGACTGGACACATAATTGACTCCTTTCTACGGTGAATTTAACTAGATAAAATTTTATTTAGGGTTAATTTGAACATTTAGTAGTAAAGTCCCCTTAATGTTTAAAAAACTTTTTCACAAAATGAGAATAAGAAAAGTTTTCTAAATTGTTGAAAAATTTAAATAGTGCTATAGATTACCTAAAGTAAAAAGTCTTGGGATTTCTCAGACAGGCAGATCATTTTTGAATTTTCAGTCAATGATCAGAGCTTCATGTCTCCCTTAAGAGCAGGATACTTACAATGTGCAAAAAACACTTTGTGGAATGTTCAACAATCCAATACTAAGAAAAAGTTTTGAAGCCGGCAAGTAATCAGTTGTTAAATATCTCCTATAAATTGGAAATTTTGCTTGATATAGGTAGTAGTAATGAAAGCTTTTACTATTTAGATGGAAATAATCTTGGAGCAGAAGTTGGAGATATTGTAAGTGTGAGACTAAGGGGGAGATTATTGAATGGGTTGGTGATCTCCAAAAAAGATTTTTCGACATTTAATAATGATGAATCAAATATTACTGGAGAAAAAAGCATAAGATATTTGTTTGTTGAAAGTATTTTGCAGAAAAAAATAATTGATGAATCTTGGAGTGAATTGATAGACTCTCTAGCCTCTTTTTATATGGTTAGTAATTTAAAAATGTTTAAAACTGCATTTCCTCCTGGCTGGATTGGTAAATATAAAAATTTCTCTAAAGGTTTAAAAGATCAAATATGGATTGAAACTAAAAAAGAATTTGATATTAAGAAAAATGGATTAACCAAAAAAGAATTTTTTTTAATGGATACTTTATCTAAAAAAGGTAATTGGCAAAGTGAATTAATAAAGTCTGGTTTTAATTACACTCTAATTAACTCAATGGTCAGTAAAAATTATCTTGCTAAATCTAAAAGAAAAAAAAATATAAATAGTAAATTAAATTCCTTTTTTAAAGATCATATCGCAACAAAAAAACCAAATCTTACAAATGAGCAAAAAATTGCATTTCAAGAATTTCAAACAATGAAACCAGGAGATGCATTACTTCTTTGGGGCGAAACAGGTTCAGGTAAAACAGAAGTGTATATGAGAATTGCTGAAGATCAATTTCTTAAGAAAAAAAGTTGTTTGATACTAGCACCAGAAATTGGATTAATTCCTCAACTTATTGATAGGTTTAGTAGGCGATTTAATAATGTCGTTTACGAATATCATAGTAATTGTTCTCCCGATCATAGAACTTTAGTTTGGAAGAAAATTATTAATGCTGATGAACCTTTAATAGTAATAGGTACAAGGTCGGCAGTTTTTCTTCCAATCAAAAATCTGGGATTAATAATAATGGATGAAGAACATGATGTCTCTTATAAGCAAGATAGTCCCATGCCTTGCTATGACGCAAGAGAGATTGCTATTGAAATAGTAAAAAGGAATTCTGCAAAGTTAATCTTTGGGAGTGCAACCCCATCAATGAAGACTTGGAAAAAGTGTATTTTTGAAAGGAATTTTAAATTGGTAAGAATGATTCAAAGGATATCCAGTAATGAGACTCCTGAAATAAAAATTATTGATATGCGGGATGAGTTCAAGAAGGGAAATATTAAAATTTTTTCCAATGAATTATTACAATTGCTTCCTCAATTACGCTTAAAAAATGAGCAAGCAATAATTTTGATCCCTAGGAGGGGGCATAGTGGATTTTTAAGTTGTAGAAATTGCGGATATTTAATAAATTGCCCCAACTGTGACGTTCCTTTGTCAGTTCATCTCGGATCACAAGGGAAAAAATGGTTAAGGTGTCATTGGTGTGATCATAAATCAAGATTGCTCAATCGTTGTCCAGATTGTCATTCAACTGCTTTCAAACCTTTTGGAATTGGTACGCAAAGGGTAATAGAGTTTTTAAATGAAGAATTTCCTGACTTAAGGGTTCTTCGCTTTGATAGAGATACAACTTCAGGAAAGGATGGTCATAGAGATATTCTTTCAAAGTTCTCTAAAGGTGATGCTGATATTCTTGTCGGTACTCAGATGTTGGCAAAAGGTATTGATATCCCCAATATTACTCTTTCAGTAGTTATTGCAGCAGATGGGTTGCTTCATCGCCCAGATATTTCAGCAGAAGAAAAATCATTACAATTATTTTTGCAAGTAGCAGGAAGGGCTGGCAGGGCACAAAAAAAAGGGAAAGTAATTTTTCAAACATATAAACCTAACCACCCGGTGATTTCGTATCTTCAAAAAAGAGATTATGAAAGATTCTTAATTGAAAACTCGAGATTGAGAAAGGATGCTAATTTATTTCCATTTTGCACGATTTGCCTTCTTAAATTATCAGGTGAAAATCATGAATTAACTGAGTCAATTGCAATAAAATTAGCACAATATCTACTCAATTTTTGTGAGAAAAAGAACTGGAAATTAATTGGTCCTGCTCCTAGTTTAATTGCTAAAGTCGGTAAAAAATTCAGATGGCAGATATTAATACATGGTCCTGAAGGAACAAAGATACCTTTACCTGATAGATCAATATTATGGAAACTTATTCCAAAAAATGTTTTTTTAACAATAGATGTTAATCCTGCAGAGTTGTAATTACTTTGATGGAAGTTGAGGTAAATCTGTACCTAATTTAAATCTATAGAACCTTAATAAATAAGCAAATATCATAATTATTAAAATAATAGATATCCCAATTAAAAGTTTGTTGAGGCTCCAGAAAGAAAATTCAAGAATATTTATCTGCCCTTGATTTAAATCCCAAATTATTAGATTTTTTGTGATTTCTAAATTCGAATTATTTTTATCGATAAGGATAGCTTTATTAGGGTGAATAATTTTGAAAATGAGTTCTAAATTATCAATGCCTTTAATAGAGTTTAGATCCAAATCTAACCTGTAAAAGTATTTTTTAAAAAAAATGAAGTTTTTTTGAGTAGTATTAATTTTTATATTTGTTAATTCTCCCGCTAACTCTCCAGCTGTATTTTGGGTGATTTTAAGAACTTGCTTTGTATCCTCTAAATTGAGATTTTTATGTTTCAAAGAAAAGGTTGATTCGTCTTGTTCAATTTCTGCGTCAGGAAAAATATCTTTCATCTTCTCTTCAAATTTTAATTGCCAAGGAAATTTTTTTATGTATTTACTTTCTATCACTAAATCATTGGTTATTGAATCAAGTTCACTAAGATCAAGGGTATTCTCAATTCTTACGCAGCCACTTAAAAGTGGAATTAATAATAATAGTATTAAAAAAATGATCAGTGAAAATCCCTTCTGAAAGGGTTTTGTTTCACCAGTTGGTGTCTCAGTTACATTAATAAATTTTTTTTTCTTCAATACTTCTCTTTTTTTGCGCAGTGAGTTAAGAGATTTTTTATTGAGTTGTGAGTCGCTTTCAAACTGTACGTTCCAATTTTCTGGCTTTTTAATGTCAGGAGAGTCTATAACTTCCATCAAATATTTTGCATTTTCTCTCGTCTTATTATCGTAAGATTTTAGAAGTTCTTTACAAAACCTTTTAGCATCCTCTTTTTTATTGATACCACAAAGAGCAGTAATTAAGATTGTTCTTAAATTAACTCCCTCTTTGCTTGTTAAAGGAAATGATTCGATTCTGGGCAAAAGAAATTCAATACAATATTGATACTCACCTTTTGCTAAAGCAAGTTCTACTGTTTCTAAAACTTGCTCATAAGTTTTCATGGGTTAGGCGACTATCATTGTACCTATCCCGGAATTTGTAAAAATTTCAAGAAGTAATGAATGTTCTATTCTTCCATCAATTATGTGAGCTGCTTTGACTCCTTGTGCCAAAGCTCTTATACAGCATTCTGTCTTTGGAATCATACCTTCAGTCACAATTTTTTTATCAATAAAATCTCTTGCTTCTTTAAGATTAGTTTTTTCAATAAGACTATTTTTGTTATCTTTTTCTTTTAAAATCCCTTGAGTATCAGTAAGAAGAATAAGTTTTTCTGCATTTATTGCAGCAGCAATTTCTCCAGCAACAAAATCTGCATTGATGTTATGGGAAATACCCTCCAAGGTTGACCCAATGCTAGAAATAATTGGGATATATCCTCTAGAAATAAGAGGATCTAATATTTCAGGATTGATTTTTGTAACCTCTCCCACTAACCCATGGCTGCCATCTCCTAGTTCTCTAGATTGAATTAAGTTGCCATCAAGACCTGATATTCCCACAGCTAAGGATCCAGTTTTATTAATGCCTTTTACAATTTGTTTGTTAACTCTACCCATTAGAACCATCTCGACAATGTCCATTGTTTTTTGATCAGTAATTCTTAATCCATTTTCGAATTTAGGAGATATTTCTAATTTCTTTAACCAATTATTAATCTCAGGTCCGCCTCCGTGAATTACTATTGGACAAACCCCAACGGTTGATAAAAGTGCTATATCTCTAAAAAAAGCATTTTTTAAATTATCATTCTCCATAACCGAACCTCCATACTTGATAACAATTTTTCTACCTGAGAAACTTTGTATATATGGAAGTGCTTCGCTTAATATTGATACTCTTTGAGAATCATTCATTATTAAAAATTCATTAAAACTTGATTGGATTGAGAAATTAGGTTTTTACAAATATATACCTTTATTCAATAAAAGAGAATAAAATCAAATTCTTTTTTATTTTCGTCGATAATAAATTCTGATTCAAGACCTTTGACGAAAAACCTGTTTAATCTTTCTTGTTTTTCAATCCATTTTTCTAGAGGGACAGCGTTTAATTCGAAACGCATTCTAAGACCATTTTTTTCTTCCTTTGTAATTTCTTCTATTTCTTTTAGTTGAGGGGGATTATCCTCGTCCCACAAATTTAAAGATTCTAATGAAGATTCAAGATGAGCTTTTATCCCATACCTCCATCTTGTAACATCTTTAACTAGTGCTGTTAGTTCTTTTGGTCTATTAAATTTATTTGTCGCAAAATTTGTCTTGTCAAACAACTCTACAGGAGGTATTTCGGAAGTCTTTAAACCTAATCCAATGAGAAAAATAGGTACTCCATAAAAAAAAGTAGGTACACTTAAATTTACTGAGTCTGTGAAATAAGCCGTCATTCCAACAAAAGCTAATATACCCCCAATGGTTACGATTAAGTTTCCAGGCGATAAGTATTTCTTCATTTTGATTTAGTAGAATTAGTGTTAAATGGGTTAAAAAGTATTATGCAAGATCCTAAGACTGCAAATCAAGGAGATTTAATTTTTAAACTTGACCAAGATAGAGCTTGGCTATTAGAAAATCTTGATAAGGGTAAATGGCCAGAAATCAGAAACGAACTTGCCGCGCTTGAAAGAAAAATAAGCAAACTCATTATAAGTGTTCAAGAAAATAGTGTTGATATTTGATTTAAAAAGGTATTTCGTCAACTTCAGGTACTAGAGGTGAACTATCCCAACTTGATTTTTTGGTGCTATCTTTACTTTCAATTGACTCATTATTATCTTTTTGATCAGACTTAATAACTTCAACTGGCGATATTTGATGAATCTTTGAAGCTGTTAGTTCTGGTTGCTTTTCTTTTGTTCCGTCTTTTCTCGTGACAGAATTCATCTTTAGACGTCCCTCAATAACAATATTTTGCCCCTCTTTTAGTTCATTTATCATTTCTTGGGCAATATTTCCCCATCCTATGATCTTGAGATCTCTGGTGGGATCTTCACTACGTAATCCTTTAAAATTAACAATCATTTCTGCAATTGGCGTTTGGTTCTCTTTGGTGTACCTCATTTGTGGAGCGCTATTAATTACCGCCTGAATTAAACAATGATTCATTATTTACTATTTAATTAAAGACATACTGATGCAGAATCAAGAAAATTGCTATAAAAATGTTTGGATCCTATCAGGAACTTCGGATGGACCTGTAATAGCTAATAAGCTTCTTAAACTTAATTATTCAGTTTTTGCAACTGTTTTAACTTATAAAGCAGGGCAAGCTTATATTGAAAATCCAAAGTTACATATCATTACGGGTAAATTAAATAATAAAGATCAAATAATAAATTTCATAAAAAAAAATAAAATCAAATGCGTTGTCGATGCAACTCATCCGTTTGCCTTGATAATTTCTAAAAAACTTATTAATGCATGTAAAGAGATTAATATACCTCTCTTAGTTTTTGAACGAAAGTCTCTGATAAATAATACCAATAATTTTTTTTATATTGATGATTTAAAAGATATAAGTAAAGCTGATCTAGTAAATAAGAATATTCTTCTGGCAATTGGATCAAGATTCCTTAACGATACAGCTATGTATTATATAAATTGTAAAGCAAATGTATTTACAAGGGTACTTCCAACCTATGAGGGTATAACTAAAGCTTTTGGATCATGTATTAAAAATTCAAATATAGCGATACTTGAACCGAGTAAAAATAACGAAAGTATTTTAGAAAAAAAACTTTGTGATTTATGGGAGATAGATTATGTTTTATGCAGAGAATCTGGAAGTTATTCTCAGAAAAACTGGGAGAGTATAGTTTCTGGAAGTAAAATGAAGTTATTTTTGGTTAAAAGGCCTAAAGTTAAAAATGATTATTCTTACTCTTTTAACCAATACCAAAATTTGATAAATCACATAATTAAAAAATATTGAGGTTTAATTCATTATGGAAGTATTAGTTATGATCACGACTGAATCAAGTAGAGAAAATGCTTTGCGAATGGCTAAATTGCTCATACAAAATAAACTTGCAGCTTGTGTTTCGATAAAGCAAATTTTTTCAATTTATAAGTGGGATAATAATATTGAAGAAACTAAAGAGTTTGAAATTACAATAAAAAGTAAACCAGAATTTAAAGATTATTTAATAGAGTTCTTAAATAAAATTTCTACATATGATGTCCCACAAATTATTTACAAAAAATACTATTCTGAGCTGAAATATTATGATTGGGTCAAAAATACATTTTGATTAAATTTTTCTTATTAACTCTATTAAATCGATATTAGATCTAGATCCTAATTGTGTAATTATTTGCCCAGCACAAATTGAACCTATCTCTCCGCATTTTTTAAGGGAATAATTATTTATTAATCCATGAATAAATCCTCCTGCATACATATCTCCTGCTCCTGTTGTGTCAATAATCTTCCCTTTCGTAATTGACTTAATTTCTTCGACAACATTTTGGTTAATTATTAGAGAACCATTGCTACCTAAAGTTACTACGAATAATTCGCATAGGGTGGATAGGTCTCCTTGGCAGTTTGCTAATTTATCCTTTTTAAATAGACTCAACACCTCCGATTCATTACAAAAAACTATATCTACATAATTATCAATTAATTCCAAGAAACTCACACGGTGTCTGTCTACACAAAATGAATCAGATAATGAAAGAATTATTTTTGTATGAGATTGTTTTGCAATTTGAGCGGCTTTAAGAAAAGCATTTTTAGCTAATTCGCTGTCCCATAAATATCCTTCTAAATACAAGTATTTACTTTCTTTGATAAGACTATAATCTATATCTTTTGGTTCAAACTCTATAGATGCGCCTAGGTAAGTGCACATAGTTCTTTGTGCATCAGGTGTAATCAAAATGATTGAATGAGCTGTTGAAGCACCTTCAATAGTTGGTGGAGTATTGAATATAGTTTTACTTTTTTTTATATCGTCAGAAAAGAAATTACCAAATTGATCATTTTTAACCCTTCCAATAAATTGCACATTATTACCTAATTCTGCTAAACAAACAACAGTATTTGCTGAGGATCCCCCTGATATTTGTTTGATAACTTTGCAATTTTCTAACAATCTCTGAGATTCAAAAAAATCAATTAGATTCATTGATCCTTTATCCAGATTATTTATTTTAAGAAACTCATCTTCAACATTGACAATAATATCAACTATTGCGTTGCCCAGACCAATGAGATCAACCTTTTTATTATTTTCAAAATCTCTAAAAGATCCCTTCATTTAATTTAAATGAAATTATCTTAGAAGTGCTCTCTTAGGACCATGAATTGGATCTTCAATTACTATGGTTTGATCTCTATTAGCCCCCAACGAGACAATGGCAATTGGAACCTCCATTAACTCAGCTAAAAATCTTAGATAATTCATGGCATTCTCTGGGAGATCAGATAGTTTTCTGCAATCTGCAGTTGAACATTGCCAACCTTTTAGTTTTTTGAAGATTGGCTTACATTTTTTTAAGTCATCTGAATTAGTAGGAAAGTAGTCTATTTCCTCTCCATCGAGATTATATGCAATGCAAACTTGAATTTCATCTAATTCATCTAACACATCTAGTTTCGTAACGGCTAAACAATCAAGACCATTTACAGATACAGCATATTTACCAATAACTCCATCAAACCACCCACATCTTCTCCTTCTCCCAGTAGTGGTTCCAAATTCACTGCCTCTATCACAGAGTTGATCATTAATACTCCCTTGCAATTCCGTTGGGAATGGCCCCTCACCTACTCTTGTGGTATAAGCTTTTGCGACACCTATGACTCTATCAATTAATGTGGGACCCACTCCAGCCCCAATACATGCCCCTCCTGATATAGGGTTTGATGAAGTAACATAAGGATAAGTCCCATGATCTAAGTCAAGTAGAGTACCTTGAGCTCCTTCGAAAAGAATATTCTTCTTGTTTTTCGAGGCTGTATGGATGGTCCTCGTACAGTCAACAACATGCTTTGATAATCTTTCCCCATAGTCAAAATATTCTTCAACAATATCTTCTAATTTAAGTGGTTTAATGCCATAGATTTTTTCTAGTAGACCGTTTTTTTCTCTTAATGGAATTTCAATCACATCACTTAGCCTTTCCTTATTGAGCAAGTCCCTTATCCTAATGCCATTTCTTTGTGATTTATCCGCATAAGTTGGGCCAATCCCACGACCTGTTGTCCCTATTTTGTTTGAACCTCTATCAGCTTCCATCGCTTCATCTAATATTCGGTGGTAGGGCATAGTTACATGTGATGTTGATGAAATTTTTAATCCTGAGATATCAATTCCATTATCAATTAACATGTCAATTTCTTTAAGCAAGATTTTTGGATCTACTACAGTTCCCGAACCAATTAGACAAGAAGTGTTTTTATAAAGTATCCCTGAAGGAATTAAATGTAATTTTAAGACTTTATCATCTACGACTATAGTATGACCTGCATTTACTCCCCCTTGATAGCGAACGACAACATCTGCGGAACGACTAAGTAAATCCGTTATTTTACCTTTTCCTTCGTCACCCCATTGGGCTCCGATTACAACAACATTGGCCAATTTTAGAAGAGCATTATTTTTGTGCGAATATTTAATATATTCAAAAATCTTGGTTTACTTTTAAAAAGTAAATGAATTGTATCAACTTTCTCTTAGAACCATTTTTTCAGCAAGAGAAAATTCTTTGGTTAAACGCTCTTTAAGTTTATCTGGTAAAGGTCTACTTGCAAAGTTTTTGTAATGGCCTGCCATCGCATTTAATGCTGTTTGCATTGTGGTAAATGATTGCGTTTTATTCACCATCCCTCTATTTCTATATCTGGAAATATAGTCAGTTATGAGTGTAAGAGCTTCACTTCTTACTTCATCTTTATTTGGAGAATCTTTTGGAGTATCAACAGCTGTTTGTAATGTTTTAACAACTGAAATTGTATCTTTTGTATAGTCACCTGTCATAGCTGTTTTTGCAGCTATGGAAGGGGAACTAAAGAGTGTAAACGCAACAATTAAGGAAATTGCAAAAGATATAGCTTTCGTAAAGTTCTTAAAAAATAATTTTGATGTCCATTTCAGTAACATAACTAAGCTCCTAAAAAAAATAAGCCTCAAGACTTTTTATTGTACATTATTTCAGATTCGGAAATAAATGTTTCTAACAATTTATCAGTACTAATTTTAAGCTTAGTATTATTTGTTCTGCATAAAAGCTCTACTTCTTTATTAATGGAATCTCTGCCAATAATTATCTGAAAAGGAATGCCAATTAATTCCGCATCTTTAAATTTCACTCCAGCTCTATCTTTTCTATCATCAAGAAGTACATCAATTTTATTAATTAAAAAGTTGTTATAGATATGCTCAGTAAGATCACTTTGAATAGGATCTTTTAGGTTTGTTGGGATGATAATAACTTCAAAAGGAGAAATTTGGATAGGCCAACAAATGCCTTTTTGATCATGATTCTGTTCGATAGCGGCTTGAGCTATTCTTGTCACTCCTATTCCGTAACAACCCATCCATAAATTTTTTAGCTGACCGTCTTTATCAGAGAACTTTGCATTTAATTTTTCACTATATTTCTGACCTAGTTGGAAAATATGTCCAATCTCGATACCTTTTTTTTCTTTAAGTTCTTCATCATCATAAATACTAATTTTATCTCCTTTTTTGGCATTCCTGATATCCCCAATTAGATAGTCTTTCGAATCAAAAGAAAATTCTTGAAAAAATTTATGGAAATTAACTTTATTCCCACCACTTATAAATTTTGAAAGGTCACTTGCAGAATGGTCAATTATTCTTGTCCATTTTTTTTTCCAACTAGAACTAGCTTTAATAGTTTTATTATCTAAATCTGGCCCGATAAAACCTAAAGGTAAATCAACCAGATTTTTTTCGATAGTATTTTTGTCTTCAATCTTTTTAAGATTAAGGAGATTGAAGTGATGAAGTTTATTGATTAAGTTAAAAAGCTTTACTTCATTAATATGTTGATCGCCTCTTATGGATGCAAGAATTGGGACATTAAAATCACCTTCGAACTGTGCAAGGAATATTACTACCTTAATAATCTGACTTGGGTCTAAATTGTTATTATCGCAAACTTCTAGGATTGTTTTTTGATGAGGCGTTTCCAACCACTCTGGAATATTATCTTTTAGTGGAATAGGTTGAGAGGGTAGAGAAACAGCTTTTTCGATATTGGCAGCATAAGAACCACTTTTAG
The DNA here is from genome assembly GCA_002025975.1 of Prochlorococcus sp. HOT208_60m_813B04. Lineage (GTDB taxonomy): Bacteria > Cyanobacteriota > Cyanobacteriia > PCC-6307 > Cyanobiaceae > Prochlorococcus_A. The sequence continues at coordinate 46,425 of MWOU01000114.1, read as the reverse complement.
TGAACAAAATGGAATCTTCCCCAGCATCAGCAGTGACCATAAATTCTTTAGATGAAGCACCGCCAATTGCTCCACTATCAGCTTCAACCCCTACTGTCTGTAGTCCACAAGATTTAAAAATATTTTCATAAGCTTTGCCCACCTTTTCATAGAAAGTAGCTAGGTCGTTTTCTGAAGAATGAAAAGAATAGCCATCTTTCATTATGAATTCTCTACTTCTCATCAATCCAAATCTTGGCCTTATTTCATCTCTAAATTTTGTTTGAATTTGGTAAAAACATTGAGGTAATTGCTTATAGGAGTTGATGGTCTCTGATGCAATACTCGTGATCACCTCTTCGTGAGTAGGTGCTAAACCAAATTCCTTACCTTGTCTATCTTTGAGATTAAACATTATTCCTTCACCTGCGGTATATCCTTGCCACCTTTCACTTTTTTTCCATAAATCTGCAGGATGAAGTTGGGGTAATAGTAATTTTGTACAACCAATACTATTAAGTTCTTTTTCTATTATTGCGGATATTTTTTCAATAACTCTAAGCATTAGTGGCATATATGCATAAATACCGCTGTTAACTCTGCGAATATACCCAGCTTTTAAGAGTAATTGATGTGAAATAATCTCAGCTTCAGAAGGTGTGTCACGAAGTGTCCCCAGAGGAAATGAGGTTGTCACGCGCATACAGAAAAATCCTTAATGATACTTAATTTTATCAATTAAGATGAAAAAATAATTTAAAGTGTCTTGAGTCCCTCAACGCGGCTAGTCTAAGAATATTCTTTCTGCTAACTTCTTCTGTAATGAAGTTCAAACTTTTTACAAAATTCATTATTACTTAATCATTTTCTTAAGTTTATGGAAAATATAGATTCCAATATTTCTAGTGAAGAGGAATTAGTAGGTATTGATGAAGTTCAAAAATTCCTTAATAGATCAAGAGCTTCTGTCTATAGGTATACAAATACAGATTTAAGAAATCTAAACCCTAGTTTTAATCCAAGAAAATTAAATCCTGAATTTAGGACTGATCAAAAAGATCCTTTAAAATTCCATCCTAATGAAGTAGCAAGATTTGCAAAAGATATTTTAAGAATAAAGGAAGTTACTGTAGAGGTCTTTAATACACCTTCATCCGCTGCTCAAAATATACTGGCGCAAATATTAGACGAACTAAAATCTATTAGGTCTTTGCTGGAAAAAGAGTAATTAAAAAATCACCAATCGATGTTTTGATTTATTGACATTTTGAATGTAGGATAATGATGTTTAATTATCTCCTTAATATTTACCCATTAAGAGTTCTTGAGTTACACGAAATTAGAACAGTTTATTCAAAGTAAATCAAGTGAAGAATCTTCTCATGGTTCTGATCGAAATGATTTTGAAAGAGATGATGATGACCCCTTAAGTATAAGGAGTTTTTCCATAACATCTTTAGGTATTATTTTTGCCTTTTTGACAATTTTTTTACCTTCAATAAGCATTTTAATTGGCAGACCTCTATCTCAAGTAAACGAGATAATTCATAATCACGATTTTAAAAAAGATGGACCTTAGTTCAATACCTCCATCTCCAATGAAGGGAATAGTGAATATTGTTGTTGAAATACCTGCAGGGAGTAGGAATAAATATGAATATTGCTCTGATGCAGGAATAATGGCCCTAGACAGAGTATTACATTCTTCAGTGAGGTATCCTTTTGATTATGGTTTTATCCCAAATACCCTTGCTGATGATGGAGCTCCCCTTGATGCAATGGTGATTATGGACGAACCTACTTTTGCAGGTTGTCTAATAAAAGCTAGACCTATTGGAGTTTTGGATATGCATGATTGTGGTGCGTATGATGGAAAACTTTTATGTGTGCCTATTGCTAATCCTAGGCAGGCTAATATAGTAAGTATTAATCAAATTGCTCCTAATCAGCTTGAGGATGTTGCAGAATTTTTTAGAACAAGTAAAGGACTCGATGGAAGAACAGTTCAAATTGATGGTTGGAGGGATTTTGATGTAGTTGAAAATTTATTGAAAAGTTGTATGCCTCCAAAAAAGAAAAACTTTAAAGTACTCAAGAAATCAAATATTAGCAAATTAAATTAAATTGAAAAAAATAATTTTTTATAGTTATTTAAAATGCTCTACATGCCGAAAAGCTGCAAAGTGGCTTGAAAGCAAAGATTTTGAATTTCAGTTAATTGATATTTTAAAAGAACCTCCGCTTGTTAATTATTTAATTCTAGTCTTAGACCAATACTCTGATGAAAAGAAAAAGATTTTTAATACAAGAGGTAAAGCCTTTAAAACTCTTAATCTTGATATTGATAGTTTGTCAAAGGAAGAAATTATTCAACTTCTTTTAAGTGATGGCAAATTAATAAAAAGACCATTTTTGATTTACGAAGGAAAAAAAGTAATATTAGGTTTTAACGAATTTGAATATGCAAAACAATTTATATAAGTTTAGAAAATCAAGACTTTATTAATCCTATGCCTGGTTCAATAAAAAGTTTTTTAAAAGAATGGGGTCTACTAATTCTATTAACTTTTTTTGTTTCTTCTTGTAGATCATTTTTTGCAGAACCACGTTATATCCCTTCTGGTTCAATGCTCCCAGAATTACAAATAAATGATAGGTTAATTATTGAAAAATTTTCGTTAAGAAACTCTTTACCAAAAAGAGGAGATATTGTTGTTTTTAACTCACCTTACTCGTTTGATAAAAAATTAATCTCATCAAGATCTAAGCCTTTACCAAAAAAAAGATATTGTATTTTTATGAGTTTACCTCCAATGTCGTTTATTCCTGGTTTGAGGGATCAAGCTTGCGATGCTTATATTAAAAGAGTGGTGGCACTTCCAGGAGAAACTGTAAGTGTAAACTCTAATGGTGAATTAATAATAAATAATAAATTAATTCCTGAACCCTATGTCTCTTATAAATGCTCATTATCCCTATTTAATAATTGTGGTAAATTTGAAAACATAAAAGTGCCAAAAGATCACTTTTTAGTTTTAGGAGATAATAGGGCAAATAGCTGGGATGGAAGATATTGGCCTGGAAGTAAATTTCTTCATAAAAAAGAGATAATTGGTAAAGCATATTTCAGATTTTGGCCTCTCAGTCAATTTGGCTTTTTCAGTGAATGAAGCCTTTTTCTAACTCTGACTTAATCAAAATAAATTTTTAACAAGGCTTAATTTAAAGTGCTCCTGAAGCAGTTGAATCAAGTATTCCCCCTAAGTGTGTTGTAATGTTAAGAGCGCTAATCACAGGGGGCTTATTGGGATCATTAAAAAGATCAATTATAGTTATTCCGCCATTACCCTGTTTTATCATCCAAATATTTGAATAATTGATTCCAAGGATATTACAAATAAGAGTTTTATTGACTGCATCATGAGCAACCATGAGGGTTTGATCATTATCCTTTTGAGATAAACAAATTTTGTCAAAAGCTTCTACTGACCTTTCTGAAACATCTTTTATAGATTCACCTTCGGGCATTATTACTTCTTCAGGTTTATCATGCCAATTTTTTAGTAAAGCAGGCCACTCTTCTCTAATTTCTGCTTCCAATTTACCCTCCCATAATCCGTGACTGATTTCTACGAGCGAATCTATTTTCTCAATTTTTAAATCTTTGTTATTTTGAAGGATTATTTGTGCAGTCTCATAAGGCCTTTGCATTGAACTTGAAAATGCCTTATTAAAAGAAATATTTCTCAAATATTCAAAAGTTTTTCTAGCTTGATCTTTTCCGTTTTCATTTAAAGGGATATCAATTTGGCCTTGAAATCTGCCTTCTTTGTTCCAGTTAGTTTCACCATGCCTTACAAGAAATATTCTGGAATCTCCAATTTTATTTGGAATATTTTTATTAAGATGGGATGTTTGATTTAAGCATTCAATTTGAGTCTTAAAACAGTTATCTTTCTTTGAAATATTGAGTATCGAGAAAGAGGCATTTTCTAATCTTATTTTTCTAAAACCTTGCTTAGGCTTTCCTAATAACAAGAGTATTAAACATCTGAGAATTGCATTATGTCCAACAACTAAAATATTTACATCATCTTTGTCTAGATAAATTTTTAAAATATATTCTACAAAATTTGTTGCTTGATAAAATAACTCTTGAATTGGTTTATAAGTTTTATTATCATTTCTTTTTAAGATAAGATTTTCTGGATCATTTTTCCATACAGGGTAAATTTCTGGAAATTTCTTTTTTATTTCATCAATTTTTAGACCAGACCATTCACTAAGATCTACCTCCAGCAAATTATCGTCGAATACAATATTTTGTTCTTTATTGAAGGTATTTTTAATTGTTTTTGCAGTCTCTGCCGCTCTGACAAGTGGGGAGGAATAGATTTTTTCGAAGTTTATTTTTGATAATGCTTTTCCTGCTTTTTGGGCTTGTTCGTATCCTTCATCAGTTAATAATGAATCGTCTGTTCTTCCTTGAATTAATCCTTTTGCATTGAAACTGCTTAGTCCATGCCTAACTAAAACTAATTTTATAGCCATTATATAAATTTGAAAATTAAGATAATTTAATCATCTCATGGCGTGATTAAAATAGATACATAAATATAAGGAAATCCAATGATAACTAACTATAGTTTTCAAGAATATAATAAGTTATGATCTTTAAAAATACTTCTAAGTCAAAACTCACTTTAGCTTTTATTTCTATCGTCATAACTTTTTTTGTATGGCAACAAGGATTAAGAGACAGTTTAAATAGACCATCTGTTGCATTTGATATTAGTCAAAAAGAGCAAGAAATTGCTGAATTATCTGTCCAATCAATACCTGTAAATCTTAAAAAATTTTTTATCATTAATGATCCTGTTGACCAGATAAATAAATCACTCTCTGATGTCTCATTTGAAGAGCTAACAGAAAGAAATAAATTAATTCGAATAATTACTTCAGAATCAAATGATCCTTTATTTTATAATAGTTTTTCCAAAGATTTTGAAGATGAAAACTATAAATTTCTGATTGATGAGATAGAAAAAAAATCTTATAATAATTCATATAAAGTAAATCCTGAAAAATTTGATTTAATTAAAGGTGATAGATTTTTATATCACCTTTTAAGCCTGAAATTTGATTTTGACGATAGTGCATTAATAACAAAATCATTTTCAAGCAAAATGTTTTTTAAAATATTAGCCATAAGATTAATACCACTTTTAACAATACTTATTGGCTCTATTCTGGCTTTAAAAATATTATGGAAAACTATATCTTTGAAAAAGTTTGGTTGGAAAGAAATTAAATCCTTAGATCTAGAATTAATAGATATGGTTTTATTAATTGCAGGTGGATTTGTTGTTTTAGGAGAAGTGGTATCACCTTTATTTTCTATCAGTTTAGTCGAACTTTTTTCTAAAAATATCTCTAATGAATTGTCTCAATCTTTAAAAATTTTCTTTGGATATCTTTTTATGGCTATTCCTCCATTATGGATAGTTTTTTATCAAATTAAATCCTTGAATGGTGAGTTTTCTTTTAAAAAGGATTATTTACAGTTCAATTTCTTGCCAATAAAATATGCAATTATTCGGGGAATTAAAGGTTGGTTAACAATTGTTCCTTTTGTTTTATTGATCTCTCTAATTATGAATAGTCTGATCGATAATCAGAATGGTAGTAACCCCTTGCTGGAAATTGTTCTTAATAATGATAATTACTTATCATTTTTTCTATTATTTGTAACAACAACTCTATTAGCTCCTCTATTTGAAGAGATTATATTTCGCGGTATTTTACTGCCAACTCTTTCAAGAGATTTTGGAGTAATTCCCGGCATCATAGTTTCAGCTTTTATTTTTGCATTAGCCCATTTAAGTTTGGGAGAAATGCCACCATTATTTGTTCTAGGGATTGGATTAGCAATTACAAGAATTGCTTCAGGGAGTTTGTTTTCCTCAGTGATTATGCATTCTTTATGGAATGGATTGACTTTCTTAAATTTGTTTTTATTGAGGACATAAAGAATTTATTTTTATACTTGCGAATCAAACAAAAAGATGTTTATTTAATTTATAACACTTCTTTTATTTAAATAATAAATTTTAGATGAAACCTTATGGGAATCAACTTAATTTAAAAAAAAAAGTTTCATATTTAAGTAGAAAAAATTCTGAAAAAATATACATAATTAATATCAAATTAATACATCAAATTTTCGATACCATTAATATCTCTCTTTTGGCATTAATTTTCACCTTATTTTCCTTGTCTTTTGATAGTCAAAGAAAATGGTCTAATACATATAAAAACTTATCTAAAACAAGAGCTATTAATAATAATCTCATTGATTATATTTCTAAAATTGAGGAATTTTATATTAGTGAACTTGAGTCTATTAATACTTATAGAAAAACTAAACCTGAAGATTTAATTTATCTAGATAAACTTCAAGAAACAAAAGAAAGTTTATTTAAGAAAAATTTAAGTAGTTTCATTGAAGGTTTTAGCGATAGCAAATACCAAAGGGGATATTGATGAAAAAATACAAGAAAATTGTTCGTCTATTACCTCTTGATCAAAGAAGATTTAAATTTCTCTATATTTTTAGCTTACTATTAATAGTTTGTTTGTTTGGTAGGTTAGTAAAATTGCAAGTCTTTAATGCCTCTGATTTGCAAAGAAAAGCTAGATTAATTCAGTCTTCTAAAACTAATGCTTTAAAAAAAAGGAGAGCGATTGTTGATAGAAATCATAGACTAATTGCTTACGATAAACCGCTATATAAATTATGGGCCCATCCAAAATATTTTAATTTTCCTGGTGATTCAATTAACAGAGTTCGGAGTGTTGAAGAAGTTTTAGAAAAATTGTCACCTATCTTGGATATAAATGGTGAAATACTCTTGAGTAAATTTAATAATAAAATGAGTGGTATTCAGCTTTTGGATAAAATTTCCGAAGAAAAAGCAGAAAAAATTAAGAACCTTCAAATAAGCGGACTTGATTTGTTTAAATATTCGCAGAGATATTATCCACAAGGGAAGCTTTACTCTAGTCTTGTCGGTTTTGTTAATGATGAGAATATAGCTTCAGCGGGTTTAGAGCTTCATTTAGATAATCAAATTAAAGTTTTTAATAAAAGTAATTTAATAAAAAGAGGAGGAGATGGAACTCCTCTACCGGATAATTCAGCGCCAGGTGATTTTATTTCTGATTACAAAAGTTTAGGACTAACTATAGATTCAAAATTACAGAAAGCTTCATTCAATTCATTATCAAAGCAAGTAAGCAAATGGAAAGCAAAGAAGGGATTTGCCATAGTTATGGATGTTAATGATGGTCGGATTCTCTCCTTGGTTTCAGCTCCGTCATATGATCCAAATAAATTTTGGCAGTATGATTCTGAACTCTTTAGGGGTTGGTATTCTCAAGATTTATTTGAGCCTGGTTCAACTTTTAAACCCATTAATCTTGCCTTGGCGTTAGAAGAAAAAGTAATTCAGAAAGATGGATTTGTCGAAGATAGTGGAAAAATTAATGTTGGAGGATGGACACTTTCTAATTGGGATAAAAAAGGCAATGGATACATTGACTATCCGAAAGTATTGCAGGTTTCAAGTAATGTTGGGATGGTAAAAATAATGCAAAATTTAGATCCCACAATTTATTGGGATTGGTTAAAAAATTTAGGTATAAATAAAAATTTAGAGACTGACTTATTTGAATCAAATGCTGGCCAACTAAAGAGAAAAGATTTATTTGTAAATCAATCAATTGAGCCTGCTGTAACTTCTTTTGGTAAAGGGTTCTCAATCTCGCCACTTAAATTGGTTCAACTTCATGCGGCTCTAGCAAATGGTGGTTTTGAAGTGACTCCTCATGTAACCTCAAATTTCAAAGAAAGAGTTAATAAAAATCCAAAAAAACAATTTTTTTCACGCGAAGTCTCTAAAACTGTTCTTGAATGGATGGAGAGCGTAGTTGAAAAAGGTAGTGGATCTGGAGTGAAAATCGAGGGTTATAGGATAGCAGGGAAAACGGGCACTTCCCAAAAAGCCTCAAATGGTTCCTATACAAGTAAAAAAGTTTGCAGTTTTGTGGCGACCTTACCAGTTAATGATCCGAAATATGCTGTCTTAGTGGTTGTTGATGAGCCATCTAAATCTTATGCATATGGTTCAACTGTTGCCGTACCAGTTGCCAAAGAAATTATCGAAAGTTTGATAGTTATTGAAAAAATACCTCCCAAGATTAAAGATCATGGAATGATTGTTAAAAAACCCTAAAATTTTCCAATTTTATAAACATTTAGTTCATTATCTGATGATTTCATTTGGAATAAAAGCTAGTTTATATATATGTATGATTAACTAGATATGAAATCAATTTTAGAACAATTGTCCTCAATGACCGTTGTTGTTGCTGATACTGGAGATTTAGATTCTATAAAAAAATTTCAACCAAGGGACGCCACCACCAATCCATCGCTAATACTTGCTGCTGCTAAAAATCCTGATTATGTGAAATTAATTGATAAAGCTTTAGAAAGTTCAGAAAATGCATTGCCTCAAGGATTCTCTGAAATTGAATTAATCAAAGAAACTGTTGATCAAGTTTCAGTATTTTTTGGAAAAGAAATATTGAAAATTATTTCAGGGCGCGTATCGACAGAAGTTGATGCAAGACTGAGCTTTGATACCGAAGCTACGGTAAAAAAAGCGAGAAAATTGATCAATCTTTACAAAAATTTTGGAATTGAAAAGGAAAGAATTTTGATTAAGATTGCTGCAACTTGGGAAGGAATTAAGGCAGCTGAAATTTTGGAAAAAGAAGGTATTAAGTGCAATTTAACTTTACTTTTTAACTTCTGCCAAGCGGTAACTTGTGCCAATGCAAAAATAACTCTAATTTCCCCGTTCGTTGGACGTATATTGGATTGGCATAAAGCAAAAACTGGTAAAACTAGTTTTGTTGGTGCTGAAGACCCTGGTGTTATTTCGGTTACACAAATATACAAGTACTTTAAAGAAAAGGGATTCAAGACAGAAGTAATGGGAGCGAGTTTTAGAAATCTTGATGAAATAAAAGAATTAGCAGGTTGCGATCTTTTAACAATCGCACCAAAATTTCTTGAGGAACTGAAAAAAGAAAAAGGAGAGTTAGTTAGAAAATTAGATGTAAGTATCCAAATAAATAATTCTATTGACTACGAATTTGAAGAAAAAGATTTCAGATTAAGTATGTTAGAAGATCAAATGGCAAGTGAAAAGCTTAGTGAAGGTATCACTGGATTCAGTAAGGCTATAGAAGAATTGGAAGAGTTGTTACTAAAGAGATATTCAAAGATTAAAAATCATAAATTGATTTCTGCTAACTAAATTTAAGTTTGAATTGAAAAAAGAATTAAGTTCCACTTTTTGTTAAAAGTCTTCTAATAACTCTTTTTGCAATATCTTCATAACTCATTTCTCCTGATAATATTTGAGCAATACGTTTAGGTGCTGTTTTTCTTTTGACACCTAATTGGTATCCAGTTCTAGGAAATCTATAAAATACTTGGGCTATTCTCCTACCCCAAACCATTGATTTACCCCAAATGTTGTTAATTTTTTTCGTATAAAGATTTAAATTATCTACTTTTCCTGATAGGCACTGATCTATGTATTCTGCAGCATAAAAACTGCTAATTAAAGAAGGTCTAATTCCTTCAGCTAAAAAAGGATCACATAGAGATGCTGCATCTCCAACCGCTAAAACTTTGTCACCATTAATTGAGTGGAAGCCATTCCATATTCTCAGTTTCTTACTAATTGTTTTGTAAGGGAATTCATCAAAACCGAAGCTTCTGATAACTTGTTTATTTATAACCTGATTTTCTAAGAGACCATTATTTATAAAAGTACCTAAACCAATATTTAAGCTTTCTTTTAAGGGGAATGCCCATGCAAAACCATATTTTATAAATCCAAACTCAAATCTAACTGCATCTCTAGGTATTTCACCTAACCCTTTCAATCTTAATGAGAGTGTGTTCGCAAATTTAGGTTTTCTTGGCCCTAAATTGAAATAACTCACCCATTTCGATTGGGATCCATCTGCAATTACAAGAAATTCTGTAATATATTTTATGTTGTTATTGCAAGTAATTTCCCATTTATCATTTTTTTTTACGATTTTTTCTATAAATAATGGTCTCATTATCTGGGCTCCATTACTCAAGGATTCATCAAGTAATGATTGATCTAGTTTTTCTCTTTTAACAATCCAAAATGGGGATTCACCAGTCAGATCAGCAGTTACATTATCTGCAGCTTTCCATCTGAATTCAACATTCTTAATTTTTGATTCTATGCAATCTTCTATATTTAGAGAAAGAAATTTTTGCATTGAAGAAGCCATTCCACCTGCACATGGTTTGTAATCTTGGGATTTTTCTTTTTCAATAATTAAAACTGAATATCCTTTCTTTGATAAGTTAAGAGCGGTGGAAGATCCTGACAAACCTCCACCAATAATTACAACATCAAATACTATCAAACTTTTAGAATTTCCTTCTCTTTCTCAGACAATTTAGTTTCTATTAAAGCAATATATTTATCAGTAATTTTTTGAATTTCAGATTGATTATCTCTCGATTCGTCAATAGAAATAAGGCCATCTTTTTCGTCTTTTTTTTCTTTATCAACAGCATCTCTTCTGATATTTCTCAAAGCTACTTTTCCTTCCTCTGCATATTTAGAGGCTAATTTACAAAATTCTTTTCTTCTTTCTTCTGTCAAAGGAGGAACATTTATTCTTATTACTTTCCCATCATTATTTGGAGTAATACCTAAATCACTCATAGAAATAGATTTCTCTATCGCTTGTAAACATGAAATATCGAAAGGTTGTATTGAAATTGTTTGCGAATCAACAGTGCTTATAGTGGCAAGCGATTTGATTGGTGTTTCTGCTCCGTAGTACTCAACACTTACTCTATCTAACAAGGAAGCATTAGCTCTTCCTGTCCTAATTGTATTAAAGTTTCTTTGTGTGGCTTCAATACTTTTATTCATATTTTCTTGAATTTCTTTTTCTTTCATAATTAAAAAATTAAATGATCTTTAACTAATTAAAGAGCCTATTGGCTCACCAGCAACAGCTTTAGAAATGTTCCCTTTTTTGAATATATCAAAAACCATAATTGGGATATTATTATCTTTGCAAAGTGCAATCGCAGTACTGTCCATTACTGCAATTTCATCACTAAGAACTTGTTGATAACTTAGAGAGGAATATTTTTTTGCATCTTTAAATTGATTAGGATCACGATCGTATACTCCATCAACTTTAGTAGCCTTCATAACAACTTCAGCGTTTATCTCTGCTGCCCTCAAAGCTGCCGTAGTATCAGTTGTAAAAAATGGATTTCCGCATCCACCTCCGAAAACTACAACTCTACCTTTTTCAAGGTGCCTCATGGCTCTTCTTCTAATGTAGGGTTCGGCAATTTCCTGCATCTCGATTGCAGTTTGGACTCTGGTTGCAACTCCTACTCTTTCAAGACCATCTTGAAGTGAAATTGCGTTCATTACTGTTGCTAACATCCCTACATAATCAGCCGTCGCGCGATCCATTCCATCTGCAGATCCTTTAAGCCCTCTAAAAATGTTTCCACCACCAACAACTATTGCAAGTTGTACATTATTTTCGACTACTTTTGAAACATCCTCTGCAATTGACTGAACTATAGCAGGATCAATACCATATGGTTTTTCACCCATTAGTGCTTCACCACTAAGTTTTAAGAGAACTCTTTTGTAAGTCATTCAATGATTCTACTTTTAAGACCTTAGCAAGTAAATGCACCAAATTTATTTTTTGTTCAGATATTGCTTGCGTCTTTAAACATTTCTAAACCTGACTAAAGAAAATTTAAATAATAATTTACTTCAACTAAAATTCAACACACTTTTGTGCTTTTATTCCTTGTTCTTTAAATGGATGTCTTATTAGTTTCATTTCAGTAACTAGGTCAGCGTAATTGATAATTGAATCGGAGGCTCCCCTTCCAGTTAAAACGATATGATTTTTTCTATTATTTAAGCTTTTTAAAAAAGTGATTATTTCTTCGGGTGCAAGATAACCAAGTTTTGTCGCAATATTAATTTCATCAAGAATGATAAGTTTATAAGATTCGTTTTGGATGTATTTTTTGGCTAGTTGCCAGGCGTCCTGAACTAATTTTTCATCTCTTATTCTGTCTTGTGTTTCCCACGTAAATCCCTCTCCTAATGAATGCCAAGATATGTTTGAAGACAAGTTTTTAAGTGCTTTTTCTTCTCCAGTGGTCCAGCCTCCTTTGATAAATTGAATTATCGCTACTTTATAGCCATGCCCTATCGTCCTTAAAGCCATACCCAAAGATGCAGTTGTCTTGCCCTTACCATTTCCTGTAAAAACAATCAATAATCCTTTTTTTGTTTTTCTAATTTGTAGTCTTTCGGCTTGAATATCTTTTCTTTGCTGCATTCTTTTTTTATATGAGCTCTCATCGCCATCTGGTGCTAATTTACCTCCCATTCCAAGTTTATTTGCTTGACTATCGAGGTTAAATATTTTCTCGGAAGATGGAGGTTTTTCTTGCATATGACCCTTATTTTTATTTAATTATTATAAATCTTTAAATATTTTTAACTCTTTTAACTTTTAAAAGGGCATTATTTACTGCCTGTTGTTGATCTCTTTTAGTAATCCAGTGGTGATAAGTTTGAGTATGTAAACTAACCGAATGCCCCATCATTCTGGCAGCCACAGTATCAGGTAAATCATAAAAAATTGTTCTAACTGCCCAAGCATGCCTCAGATCATAAGGTTTTATTTGTAAAGAGTAACGCTTAAATTGGTCTGTAATTTTTTTCCCAATATTCTGTAAGGTTGTAACTTTAAGGTCTCTATTAATGTTTGGTAAAAGTTCTGGATTTTCTCCAAGTTTTGATAATTCGAACTTTTCCACCCATTCAGGATGAAATGGCCAAACTTGATGTTCCCCAGTTTTAGTCGTAGGCAAAACTCTTATAATTTTGTCCCCAAAATTAGTAAGAGAACTTAAATCACAAAAAAATACTTCATGGTTCCTTAATCCATAAGTAGCCATCAGACCAAAAACAAATTTCCAAGAACTGTTTGGTATCTTCTCCCACAGTTTCTCTATTAATTCGTCTTTAGGTAATTCCCTGAATCCTGCTTTGTTCAGACCATATCCTCTGGAATTTAATTTCCAATCTTCTGGTATTTTAATGTCCAAAAACTTAGCCAAAACACTTAAAGAAGTAGCGCATTGTTTCCTACTTCTTGTACCTTCTTTATAACTTTCAAGTGTTTTTTGAAATATTTTTTCTAGAGCTGCATTCTCATGGTCATTGTAAATATTTAAGATTCTTTTCATATATGGTTTGTAAGAACTTCTCCAGGTAGTTTTTCTAGTGCTGGTTCGAAAATCACTTTTACTTTCTTTAAAAAAAAATTCCTCAAATTGATCTAATCTTTTTGGGAATTCAAAACCATCTTTTATTTCCTTTTTATAAGGTTTGCCTATCCAATTAATCCAATCAAATTGATTCAATTCCAATTGCAAATTGATTAATTGTAATTTTTTTTTGGCTTCCTCTAATCCCGAAATATCAGCCTTTAAGCCAAGAGATATTCTTTGAATTTTAAAGTTATTGTTATCTTCTTTGGAGGGTAGTGAACCACGAATATTTAATTTCTCTCCTCTTTTCTCAATTTTAAGCTTGCTGCCTTGAGTAGCAAATTTATCATTGACATTATTAATTTCCTGAATTACGTTCATTTACTTATATAATTGACCATATCATGACGTTTTTAAAGTTGATTTTCAATCTCCATAAATTTTAAATGGATAAAATAGGCGTCTTACTAATGAATTTAGGAGGGCCTGAACGCATTAATGATGTTGGCCCATTCTTATACAATCTTTTTTCTGATCCAGAAATTATCAGAACACCTTTCCCTGTTTTTCAAAAGCCTCTAGCTTGGTTAATTAGTACGCTTAGGAGTACTACTTCACAACAGGCCTACCTTTCTATAGGTGGAGGTTCACCTATCAGAAGAATAACTGAACAACAAGCAAGAGAATTACAATCTAAATTAAGGGACAAGGGTTTTAATGCCACTACATACATTGCTATGAGGTATTGGCATCCTTTTACAGAATCAGCAATTGCTGATATGAAAGCAGATGGCATAGATCAAGTTGTTGTGATTCCTTTGTATCCGCATTTTTCTATAAGTACTAGTGGTTCGAGCTTTAGAGAATTAAAAAAACTGCGAGATTCTGATGATGAATTTAAGAAGGTTCCAATGAGATGTGTAAGGAGTTGGTTCAGTCAATCAGGTTATTTAAAGTCTATGGTCGAATTAATTTCTGAACAGATTTCACTTTGTGAATCACCTTCAAAAGCCCATATATTTTTTACTGCTCATGGAGTTCCTAAGAGTTACGTAGAAGAAGCTGGAGACCCTTACAAAGAACAAATTGAAGATTGTTCATTGTTAATTATAAATGAGCTGGAAAAATGTTTAGGTCATAGTAATCCTCATACACTTTCTTATCAAAGTAGAGTTGGTCCTGTTGAATGGTTGAAGCCTTACACAGAAGAAGTGTTAGCTGATCTTGGAAGATCAAATGTTAATGATCTGATTGTTGTCCCTATAAGTTTTGTTGGAGAGCATATCGAAACATTGCAAGAAATTGATATTGAATATAAAGAAATTGCTGAAAAGGCTGGTATTAAAAACTTTCGGAGAGTTAAAGCTCTAAATACTCATCCTACTTTTATTGAAGGTCTTAGTGATCTAGTTATTTCCTGCTTGGAAGGGCCTCTAGTTAATCTAGAGGAGGCTTCTCAGTTGCCTGAAAAAGTTAAACTTTATCCTCAGGAGAAGTGGCAATGGGGTTGGAATAATAGTTCAGAGGTGTGGAACGGAAGGGTTGCAATGATTATTTTTCTTGTGCTTTTTATTGAACTTATTTCAGGCTCTGGACCTCTACATAAGTTAGGCATTTTATAAAGCAAAATTGTTATTTATTTGAAAATTTTTAAATTTTTTAAAAGATTTTTTTGAATACATTTCTGACATTACATTTCTAAATGAAGCAAAAGTATTTAATTGAGTTTAATATTTATAGTAAATATTGAATTTCTTTAGTGACCCTTACTTCGAGATCCTTTTCAAAGGGTAGTTCAAAACATGAAAATCCAGTTTGGATAACTGGTGCAGATGCACTAATGGATTCTTTAAAAATTCATGGAGTAAAAGTTATATTTGGATATCCTGGGGGAGCCATACTACCAATATATGACGCTGTTCATAAGGCAGAACAAGATGGTTGGTTAAAGCACTATATGGTTAGGCATGAACAAGGTGGTTCACATGCGGCTGATGGATATGCAAGATCTACTGGTGAAGTAGGAGTATGTTTTGGAACCTCAGGCCCAGGTGCAACAAATTTAGTAACTGGCATTGCCACTGCGCAAATGGATTCTGTCCCTCTAGTTGTAGTTACAGGTCAAGTCCCTAGACCTGCTATAGGGACAGACGCTTTTCAAGAAACTGATATTTTTGGCATAACTCTTCCAATAGTGAAACATTCATGGGTAATAAGGGATCCTTCAGATATCGCGAAAGTAGTTTCTGAAGCTTTTTTTATAGCCTCATCTGGGAGGCCTGGTCCTGTTTTAATTGATATACCCAAAGATGTAGGTCAGGAGTTCTTTAATTACCAAAGAGTTTTGCCTGGTGAGATTATTCCTAAAGGATTTAAAAGGAATGGAGAAATTAATGATTGCGATATCAACAAAGTAATTAAATTAATAGAAGATTCTGAAAGACCTCTTCTATACGTAGGAGGTGGGGCAATATCTTCAGGAGCTCATGATGAAATAAAAACTTTGGCAAAGAATTATCAAATACCAGTTACCACAACCTTAATGGGGAAGGGAGCTTTTGATGAAAAAGACAATTTATCAGTCGGGATGTTAGGAATGCATGGAACTGCCTATGCAAATTTTGCTGTTACAGAATGCGATCTTTTAATTGCTATTGGAGCTAGATTCGATGATAGGGTGACAGGAAAATTAGATACTTTTGCACCTAATGCAAAGGTAATTCATATAGATATCGACCCAGCAGAAGTTAATAAAAATAGACGTGTAGATGTTGCAATTGTTGCTGATGTTTCAAAAGCTGTTCTGAAAATTAATGAACAATCTCTAAAAAACAAATTTATATGTCAGACGAAAAACTGGTTAGAAAAAATTGATTTTTGGAAACATAAACACCCTTTATATGACCCGCCTAAAGAAGGAGAAATTTATCCTCAGGAAGTTCTTTTAAAAGTGAGGGAACTTTCACCAGAAGCATATATAACTACAGATGTAGGACAACATCAGATGTGGGCTGCTCAATATCTTAGGAATTCTCCAAGAAAATGGATTAGTAGTGCAGGCTTAGGAACTATGGGTTTTGGATTACCAGCGGCAATTGGAGTAAAAGCAGCCTTACCTAATTCAAATGTAATTTGTATTGCAGGAGATGCAAGTGTCTTAATGAATATTCAAGAATTAGGAACCTTATCTCAATATGGTCTTAAGGTGAAATTGATTATTATCAATAATCGCTGGCAAGGGATGGTAAGACAATGGCAGGAAAGTTTCTATGATGAAAGATATTCAGCATCTGATATGAGTTATGGTGAACCTGATTTTGTAAAACTTGCTGAGTCTTTTGGAGTTAAAGGATACTTAATTTCTAATAGAAAACAATTACAGAATGAATTAAAAAATGCGCTTGATCATGACGGCCCTGCTTTGATTAATATCCTTGTCAGAAGAGGTGAAAATTGTTATCCAATGGTCCCTCCAGGTAAAAGTAATGCTCAAATGGTTGGATATGTTAATTGTGAAGACTAATTTTTTTTAAAATTTGTCATTTTAAAAAAATACACTTTAATATTATTTAAAAAATTAGATATTTCTGAATTGAAAAAATTATCAAAAATTTTAATTATAATCAACTTGATTGTTCTTAATCCTGTAATAGTAAACTCGGCAGAAATTCTTCAAATTAAAAGTTCAAATATTATTTTGGTGGGGGATCAAAATAGAAATTTAACTATTGGATTATTTTGTGTAGATGTAAATGAAAATAATGAAATTGAAGCAACTAATCTACTCAAGAGTGAATTCCCAAGGGGGAGCAAAGTGAAAATAAAGCCTTTTGGTTTCAAAGAGGATGTTTTGTTAGCCAAAGTTTTTAATATTAAAGGTACTAAGGAGATGACGGAATTATTGGTCGCTAAAAAATTAAGTAGTGAAGTTTGTCCAAGTTAATTATCTTTATGAGCAAATAAGATTCCATTGTCTCGAGAGTGTTTTACTCCTTCTCCAGGAATAAAATTCATTATTGAATTTGTATGTGCATAAATTTGAGATATCTATATTTGTATGAAGGATGTTCTCATTTAAAAGTTGTCTATAGGCAGATTTTTTTAGATCAAGTTGATTTAAGTTTTGCTCTCTGAAGTGATTTGAATCACTAAAACAAAGATGTTTTTTAATTTTATTCAATTTGACAGTTACGTTTTCGTTTTCGGCCTTTCTATAAAATTCTTTGAGTGTCAATTTATCAACTAAATAATGTTCCTTAGAAATTGCTGGTCCTATTGCAACAAGTAAGTCATCTCTAGATGTCCCAAAAGTATCGAAAATTTTTACCAGATTTTTTATTATTTTTTTTTCTAAACCTTTTCTTCCACAATGCAAGCTTGCTACATTTCTTGTCCTTTTATCTGCAAAAAATATTGGCATACAATCAGCTGTATAAACCCATAAGTTTTGACTGCATTTATCGCTAACAAAACCATCTGCATCAGTCTTAGTTCCGTTTTGCAAATTAGATCCAAACACTATCACATTACTGTGAATTTGATTGGAAATACAATTTATGGAATGTTCATTAAAATGATTCCCTAATAATTGAAGAAATTTCTCAGAGCAAGAGTTTGTGAAGTAGGCATGTTGGAAATTATTTTGACTAAGAATAGGTGATGAATAATACTCAAATTCTTTGTTTTGAATACAAATTTTATTTTTTGAGAAATATATTTCTTTGTAAGGAATAGTTCCTGCTCCTAAACTGAATTTATGATATTAATTCAATATCTCTTAAGATCCAGAATCCTGCAAATTTTTCGATATATGGCGTTGACTGTATGGAAATAAATTGATAACCAAAAGAATTTTTTTTATTCTCTAAAAACTTTGTATTCAAAATGTTTGCATTTTTTTCTGGTAAATCAGTTACCAACCACTTATCATCTTCTGAAGCTTCAAGTATTAGTTGGTTCTTATTTACTACTAATTTAATAGGTTCTAAACAACTAAACCATGCAGAAAGTGCCAAAGATCTATCTTTGCTAAAAAGTCTTAATCCTGGAACTAAGTTGTTATCATCTAAATCTTGCTGAATTGGGAAAACATCTCCAAATTCCATAGGCCAATTTTCTGCTGATTTTAATTCACCAATTGATATCTCAGAGATAGTTAAAGCATCACCCCTTACTGCATCTGGTAGAGGTGTAGGAGGGTTTTCAATTTTAGAAGTAAAAGTGGGAGCTAATACACCTCTTACATAACCTTTTTCCTTTGGATAAATCTCTTTCTCAAGAAATTCGATTCTATCTAATAAATTGTAAGTTCTTCTACTTACGATAGCCTCAATACTTACGGCCTCCAGAGATTTCTGAATGATCGATTTCATTGACGGCCTCCAGAATCGAACTATAGAAGGTTTCTCCCACCCTTGTTTTTTTGCTTCACTTATCGCTTGATTGAGTGCCTTTGTAAGCCAAACTGAATTAACTTCATTAGCAGGGCACTTTTTATTCCAATGAAAAACATCTTTTGTCTCATAACTTCTTGTAGAGCAAATAATTAATTCCCACCTTTTTTTTCCATTTGATTCAATAATTGGTCTTGAGTAAAAGTCTAATTCCCAATCTGAAATTTTTAATTTAAGACTTGACTCCATTTTTTTATTAGTGTTCATTTATCTTGTTCTTGTTTATCGAAGAGTGCTTTAGTTTTTAGTGCTCTCTCTGTGGCCTCTAGCATAACTTTTTGCTTATCAATAATTAATTCTCCAGCAGAGTTTTCTAAGAGTGCTGTATTGAGACCAATACGACCTTTTTCGAGGTCTATTTCAGATATTAAAGCTTTTATCATTTCCCCTTCTTTAAAAACTTCTCTTAAAGAACGAATCGCTCCATTTGTTAGCGAGGATTGATGAAGAAGTCCACTAGCTCCACCTAAATCTATAAAGAAGCCATATGGTTTTACTGCTAAAACTTCTCCTTCAATTAATTGACCTAATTCTAAACTTGTAAGTTTAGAGACTAATAATGCTTTTTTTTCAGAGAGAACTAATTTTCTGGATTCTGGATTCACCTCAAGAAACGCTACTTTTAGAGTTTTGCCAACAAAAGATTGATAATCTTGACCATCTTCAAGTTGGGATCTTGGGATGAATCCTCTTAATCCATCCACATCACACGTAAGCCCACCTCTGTTAAATCCATTAATTAAAACGTTAATTAATTCTCCATTTTTTGCAGAACTTGATACTTTCTCCCAACTTTGCCTGAGAATTAATGCCCGAGCGCTCACTGTTACCATCCCATCAGCATTTTGTTCTTTGATAACCAAAACTTCCATTTCAAGGCCTATAGAAAACTTTTCTTTAAAGTTAGTAATGACACCCAAACAACATTCTTTTTTGGGCATATATCCTGGTGCTTTTCCTCCAATGTCAACATATAGTCCATCACTTTCGATTGCTATAACCTTACCTGAAATTACTTCTCCTGTAGCCCCAATTGGCTCATTTGCATTTAAAGCCTCCAAAAAAGCACTTTCATCAAAATCGAATTCATCAACTGTTCTTTCTAATTGAAAATCTGTGTTTTGCTCAGAAAAATTAAAGGGCCTATTTAAATCTTGTTGAGTTAAATTTTGTTGGGAAATATCAAAATCCTTAGTGTTTTCATTATTGTCCTCAATTTTTTTTACTGAGTCATTATTAATGATTTGAGGTTTGATTGCGATATCTTCTTTTTTTATTTCTTCTTGCGAATTGGTTTGCTCATTCTCTATTTTTTGAGTATCTTTCTTGCTTATGTGAAGTACCTGAAGAGGTTTTTTATTGCCCTTTGGTTGGATATTATCTTGGGCATTTTTATTTCTGACTCCCATCGTAGGTAAAATAAGAATAATTAATTATTAACATACTCTAAATGTTATTACTCAAAATTAAAATTAATGAACTTTAAACCAATACCTAATAAATTTGAATATTTAAATTGGCAAGAAATCGAGTGTGTTGCAAAAAACAAAAGATCAACAGTGATTTGGCCATTCGGTGCTGTTGAGCAACATGGGCCGCATTTGCCTCTTGCTACAGACAGTATTTTTGTTGATGAAATTATTAGCGAAGTTTTTAAATTATTCTCTGCCGATATTCCATTAAAAAAACTTCCAACTCAATATATTGGTTTTTCTCCAGAACATAAGGGTTTTGCAGGGACAATTTCACTTTCCTCAAATTTAATAACCTCAATGATAAAGGAAGTCGGAGGTCAATTATCTGCAATGGGTTTTAAAAGATTGATATTAATTAATGGACATGGAGGTCAAATTTCACTATTAAATACAGCTGCAAGAGAGCTAAGAAGTGTCGCACCAGAGATGGCAGTTTTCCCTTGTTTTTTATGGAGTGGTGTGAATGGATTGAGTGAATTGTTAACAAAAACTGAGATTGAAGATGGACTTCATGCTTCTTTAGCTGAAACAAGTTTGATGCTTGCTTTGAAACCAGAATTGGTAGGAGATGAACGCCCAAATGAGGGAAATAAAGTAGAGATCCCTGAAGGTTGGAGTCTAGAAGGCAATGCGCCTATTGCTTGGCTTACTGACGACTTCAGTAAATCAGGTGTTATTGGAGATAGTAGAGGAGCAAATGTGTCTTTAGGGAAAAATTTAAAGGAATTATTGATTAATCATTGGTTCAAATTGATTATGAACCTGATGCAATCGGATTGGCCAAACAATTCTTAAATAAGTTTAAGTAAAAAATGTGACTTAACAATTGAAACTATTTTCATCATATTTAAATAAACTCTCTATAATCGTGTAATATTCATGCATAATGAGCTAAAGATTACTGACATGCAAACTCTAGAATCAAATAAAAAAACTATTGAAGAATCGACTAATCAGATTTCTTTGGATTTGCCCGATTTCACTACAGATTCTTATAAGGATGCATACAGCAGAATAAATGCAATTGTCATAGAGGGAGAGCAAGAGGCTCATGATAATTACATATCAATAGCAACTTTAATTCCAAATGAGTTAGAGGAGTTAACTAAATTGGCGAGAATGGAAATAAAGCATAAAAAAGGCTTTACCGCATGTGGGAGAAATTTAGGTGTAGTAGCTGATATGGAATTTGCTAAAAAATTCTTTTCTAAATTACATGGTAATTTTCAAGTGGCTCTTAAAAAAGGAAATTTAACAACATGTCTATTAATACAAGCAATTCTAATTGAAGCATTTGCAATTTCTGCTTACAACGTCTACATAAGAGTTGCTGATCCTTTTGCAAAAAAAATTACAGAGGGAGTGGTTAAAGATGAATATCTTCATTTAAATTATGGTCAAGAGTGGCTTAAAGAGAATTTATCTACTTGTAAAGAGGAATTAATGGAAGCTAACAAGGTTAATCTCCCATTAATCAAAAAGATGTTAGATGAAGTGGCAGATGACGCATCAGTTTTAGCTATGGACAGAGAAGAATTAATGGAAGAATTTATGATTGCTTATCAAGATACATTGATGGAAATAGGTCTAGATAATAGAGAAATTGCGAGAATGGCTATGGCAGCCATCGTCTAATTACATTTCTAATAATTAAGAATTTTAATAATTAATCAATCCTATTTAAGTAGTTACCTCTGTGCTATTGTTCATAACATCGTATATCAACCATTTATAAATTTTAAATGTTTGGGTTAATAGGCCACTCAACCAGTTTTGAAGATGCAAAAAGAAAAGCTTCGATGCTAGGCTTTGATCATATTGCTGATGGGGACTTGGATGTTTGGTGTACTGCTCCTCCTCAGCTTGTTGAAAATGTAGAAGTTAAAAGTGCTACCGGAATATCTATTGAAGGTTCTTACATAGATTCGTGCTTTGTTCCTGAAATGCTTTCAAGGTTTAAAACGGCTAGAAGAAAAGTACTAAATGCTATGGAACTAGCTCAAAAAAAAGGGATTAACATTACAGCTTTAGGAGGATTTACTTCTATTATTTTTGAGAATTTTAATCTTCTACAGCATAAACAAATTAGAAATACTTCATTAGAGTGGGAAAGGTTTACTACTGGCAATACTCATACCGCCTGGGTTATTTGTAAGCAACTAGAAATAAATGCGCCTCGCATTGGGATAGACCTTAAAAAAGCAACTGTTGCTGTAATTGGAGCTACAGGTGATATTGGTAGTGCTGTTTGTAGATGGCTTATCAATAAAACTGGGATTTCAGAACTTCTTATGGTAGCAAGACAACAAGAACCACTAGCGATGTTACAAAAAGAATTAGATGGTGGCACAGTAACAAGCTTAAATGAGGCACTGCCTCAGGCGGATATTGTTGTATGGGTTGCAAGTATGCCTAAAACTATTGAAATTGATACAGATAACTTAAAAAAACCATGTTTAATGATTGATGGCGGATACCCCAAAAATCTTGATGAGAAATTTCAGGGTGAGAATATTCATGTTTTAAAAGGGGGGATAGTAGAGTTTTTCAATGATATTGGCTGGAATATGATGGAACTTGCGGAAATGCAAAACCCTCAGCGAGAGATGTTTGCTTGCTTTGCAGAAGCTATGATTTTAGAATTTGAAAAGTGCCATACAAACTTTAGTTGGGGAAGAAATAACATTTCCCTTGAAAAGATGGAATTTATTGGAGCAGCATCTTTAAAGCATGGTTTTTCTGCGATAGGACTTGATAAGCAGCCTAAAGTACTAACTGTTTAAATTATGGCTAAACGTTACCTTCTTGATTTTGAAAAGCCTCTTGTTGAACTTGAGAAGCAGATAGAACAAATTAAAGAATTAGCTCGAGATTCAGAAGTAGATGTTAGTCAACAGCTTCTTCAGCTTGAAACCTTGGCTACTAGAAGAAGAGAAGAAATATTTAAATCTCTCACCCCTGCTCAAAAGATTCAGGTAGCTAGACATCCTCAAAGACCTAGTACTTTGGATTTTGTTCAAATGTTTTGTGATGACTGGATCGAATTACATGGAGACAGAAATGGTGGCGATGATATGGCACTAATTGGGGGGATAGGTTCTATAAATAATAGACCAGTGTTGATGTTAGGGCATCAGAAAGGAAGGGACACAAAAGAAAATGTAGTAAGAAACTTTGGGATGGCAAAACCAGGAGGTTACAGAAAAGCTCTTAGATTAATGCAGCATGCAAATAGGTTTTCTTTGCCAATTCTTACATTTATTGATACTCCTGGAGCTTATGCTGGTTTAAAGGCTGAAGAACAAGGTCAAGGTGAAGCGATTGCAAGAAACCTTCGAGAGATGTTTGGATTGAAAGTTCCAATTGTGGCTACTGTCATTGGAGAGGGAGGTTCTGGAGGAGCACTTGGAATAGGTGTTGCCGATAGGTTACTAATGTTTGAACATAGTGTTTACACAGTTGCTAGTCCGGAAGCATGTGCATCAATTTTGTGGAGAGATGCTGCGAAAGCACCAGAAGCTGCATCAGCTCTTAAAATCACAGGTAAAGATTTACTTAAATTAGGTATAATAGATGAGGTATTACCAGAACCTTCTGGTGGGAATAATTGGGCCCCTTTAGATGCTGGTAACACACTAAAAGAGGCTATTGAGAAACACCTTAATGCTTTACTGCAAATGCCTGAAGACGAATTAATTGAGGAAAGATACAAAAAGTTTAGGGTTTTAGGTAAATTTATCGAATCAAATAATATTGAAGAGATTTATAGTGAAATCCCCTAAAAAACTGAATAACTTGAAACTAGCTTTTATAACGGGTGCTACGAAAGGGATTGGTAGATCTACCGCAATTACTTTTGCCAATGCTGGCTGGGACTTGATTTTGCTCTCCAGGAATATGGATTTAATGGAGAAACTA
The DNA here is from genome assembly GCA_002025975.1 of Prochlorococcus sp. HOT208_60m_813B04. GTDB lineage: Bacteria > Cyanobacteriota > Cyanobacteriia > PCC-6307 > Cyanobiaceae > Prochlorococcus_A. The sequence goes on along the minus strand of MWOU01000114.1, from coordinate 22,141 downwards.
AAGAGCGAACTGTTGACCACTAAATCAAAAATTAACCTAGTAAAATGTGATCTTTCTAATCCTCTAGAAATAGAGCATTGTGTTAGAGAGGCAATTGAGAAGTATGGGTGCCCTTCAGTATTGATAAATAATGCCGGTTGCGCATTTAATGGCCCTTTAGTTGAAATGGAATTAGCTCAATGGGAACAAACTATCCAAATAAACCTTACGAGCGTTTTTCAAATTTGTAGTTTAATAATTCCTCAAATGAGAAAAAATGGTGGTTTAGTTATCAATGTTAGTAGTCATGCCTCTTATAATGCATTCCCCCAATGGGGAGCTTATTGTGTTTCAAAATCTGCACTAGCTATGTTTACTAAATGCTTGAGAGAGGAGGAGAGATCTAATTCAGTAAGAGCGTGCACAATAACTCTGGGTTCAGTAAATACTCCTCTTTGGGACTCCGAATCAATTAATTCTGATTTTGATAGAACTTTTATGCTCTCCTCAAACGAGGTATCAGAAACTATTCTCTACATGGCTCAAAAACCTGAATCACAATTGATTGAAGACTTGACTTTGATGCCTTCTGGTGGAGCCTTTTAAACATTTTGTTTATCTGCCTAATCTTAAAACAGTGATTTTTTTTAGTGCTATTTGAACCCGATTGAACAAAAGAATGTGATATAGTATATGAGCAATTAAGCTTTTTGAAGATACAGTAAATTAAGTTGCATAACATTTTCTGTTAAGAATTTTATGACCTCTACATTACCCAACGATAATATTAGAAACTTTGACGACCAGATTACTAATAAACTAATTTCTGAAATTATAAGAGACAGAATTAAGAATTCTGAGACAAGATTTAGTGCTAACGATAATATTTCTGATTTTATAAATCCTGGTGAATTAGAAATTTTAGAAAAAGAAGTAGCTTCAAGAGTTAAAGACTTATTAAAGTCCCTCGTAATAGATGTTGAAAATGATCATAATACGCAAGAAACTGCTGAAAGAGTTTCAAAAATGTATTTAAATGAAGTTTTTAAAGGCAGATATCATGAACAACCTAAAGTTACAAGTTTCCCTAATGACAAGAATCTTGATGAAATTTACACAGTAGGTCCAATTTCGGTCAGATCTGCATGTTCACATCACTTAGTTCCAATTCTAGGAGATTGTTGGATAGGTATTAAACCTGGAAATAAAGTCATAGGACTTTCAAAATTTGCGAGAGTTGCTGATTGGGTTTTTTCAAGACCTCATATTCAGGAAGAAGCTGTAATGATCCTTGCAGATGAAATTGAAAAACTTTGTGAACCTAAAGGTTTAGGCATTATTGTAAAGGCCCAACATTATTGTATGAAGTGGAGGGGAGTCAAAGAACCAAATACAAGTATGATTAATTCTGTGGTTAGAGGTGATTTTAGACACGATTTAAGTTTAAAACAAGAATTTTTTGAGCTTGTGAAACAGCAGTCAGCTACTAATAATTACTAATTTCTTTTTAAAAACTTAAAAAGATCTTCTGTTTTTTTAATATCCTTTAAACCTGGAGATATTTCAATACTACTTGAAATGTCTAATCCATCTGGCTTGAAGTCAGTTAGGATTTCATCAATCCATTCAATTGATATTCCACCTGCCAACCACCATGGTTTGCTAAATTGCAAATTCTTTAAATATATAGAGTTTATTTTTTCCCCTGAACCTCCATAAGTTTCTTTATTCCAAGAATCAAGTAGTATCGCATCTACAAAATCCTCAAAAGGTTTTATTTTATCTATATCCTTTTCCGTTTTTATTCTGAAAGCCTTCCATAGGCCAATATTGGGAATTTTTTCCCTTATTTTTTTGCAATAATCAATATCTTCATCTCCATGTAATTGAATGATAGTTTCACTCGGGTTTCCCAAGAAATTTTTAATAATTAAGTCTATTGGACAATTTTGTACAACCGATACCCTTTCGATTTTTGGGTACAACCTTTCTAAGGCTGTAAAAATATTTTTCTTAATTTCAGCTGATATATATCTTGGAGACTCTTCCACTGAAATAATGCCGATAGCATTCGCTCCTAATTTTGCGACTTGAAGAGCTTGTTCCTCTGACGTTAGGCCACAAATTTTAATTAAAGTATTACTCTTGGGCATATAATTTAGCCTTTATGTAAGATTAATATTATTGCTAAATATAGCGGAGATTATTTTTGAGAAGCTGGCAAATTTTTAAAATATGGGGAATTCCCTTTAAAGTTCATCCTTATTGGTTTGCTATTCTCTTTTTATTCTCATGGAGTATAAGTAATCAGGTTAATTTAAGTTCAGGTGATATTTATAATATTAGAGAATCTTGGGTTATAGGATTTTTAACTTCTTTTTTCTTCTTATCTTCAATTATTTTTCATGAGGTTTTTCATGCTTTTGTTTCAGTCAATCAGGGTGTAAAAATAAAAAAAATTACTTTTTATTTTCTAGGAGCAATTTTACAAATAGATAAGTATTGTCAAACTGCTTTAGGTAATATAAAAATTGCAATTGTTAGACCTCTTTTATGTTTCGCTACAGCATTTATCCTACTTTTGATTAGTAATAACAGTGCATCTCAAGAACAAATAGCAGTTAATATAATTTCTAGAGTAGGTATATTTAATTTATTCTTAGGTTTCTTAAATTTGATCCCAATTCGTTCTTTAGATGGAGGAAATTTATTAAAAAGTATTATTTGGCATTTCTCCGGGAGTAAGAACAAAGGAAGAAATTTCCTCAATAAAGTAAATTTATTATTATCTTTTCTTATTTTATTTTTTGGGATAGTTTGTTTGTTTAGATTTAACTTTTACTTTGGTTTTATTCTTTCTTTTTTGGGATTGTTTGGAGTTAATTCTTCAAAATCTGAAAGTCAATTTTTTAAAATTGAAAATATCCTTAAATTTAGTAAAATTTCTGAGATCAAATTGAAGCCTTTGAGGAAAATTGAATACGATTCAAATTTCTCAGAGTTTAATAATTTAATAAAAAATAAAAAGGATGGATCGGATAAATATTTTTTTATTACGAATAATGGTAGATGGACTGGTTTTGTTGAAGAGAATATTTTAAAAACCGTTTCTTTAAAAAAATGGGAACGGAACTTTGTTGGAGATTTTAAGAAACCAATCGATAGTTTTGCAAGCGTATCTTATAACGATAAATTATGGAGAACTATAGAAAAACTTGAAGAAACAAATGAAGGATTTTTATTGGTTCTCAATGCTGCAGATATCCCTTTGGGAATAATTGATAGGTCAAAAATTGGAAACTTCGTATTGAATAAATTAGGTTTTAATTTGCCTTCAGAGATAGTTAATAAATTAAACTTTAATAATCATTATCCCTTAGGAATTGAATTGCCAAGAATAATTAATTCAATGAAGCAGAAAGGAGATCTTTAATAATTCTGGTCATTAAAGTTTCCTATTTTTATTATCTATGGCAATATTTTTGAAATTTATATTTGAGTTATTTTTCAGGAATGAATTTCTCAAATATTGAACTATTTCGTCATTTGTTAGTTTTAAATTTACTCTTGGTGGAGCTTCTTCTTTGAATAATTTGAACCACATATCTCTTGAAGGATTTGTTTGAATTTCTCCATGTTGAAGGAATGCACCTTTTTTACGAAATTGAGCACTACCTATTCTCTTAAAACCATCTTGATCAACTAAATCAGAAATTAATGAAGTCCCAAAACAATTTGTTTTAATGCTTGATTTTCGTAAATTACCATATTGCAAGTTTAGACCTAATTCTTTAAAACTTTTAATTAACCAATTATTAACCATTTCATAACTAAAGACTTTATAGTAAGTTTTTTTAAATGTTAATGCATATGTTATTCCTCCTGAATGCAGAACAGCCCCCCCTCCAGATGGACGTCTAACAATATTAATTTCCCCATTTGATAATAAATTTGTCCAATGAAGAGGAATTTCCTTTTGGTGATAGCCAATTGAAAGCCAATCCCCAGTCCAATAGTAGAACCTCAATGTGAGAATTATATCGGGATTCGAAATTGTCTGATCTAAAGAATTTAAATCTAGAGCCATTTGATCAAATCCAGGTAAAATATTTGTTGAAAAAATTAAAGCCTGATTTTCAATTCTCAAAATTAATTTTGTAGGTTTATTTATGATAATTTTCAATAAATTTTTTCTTTCAATTTGTTAATTACGTAACATCATTTTGTAATAGTGTTTCAAATCTTCTCTTTTCGGTGGAGAATATAGAAAATAATTTTTTTACCATGGAGCCAACTCAAACAATAAATCTTATTGCATTAAGCCTCATAGTTGTAATGCATGCAGGAGTTTTAGCATTAAGACTAGGAATTAGTTTAGGTAGGAACTAAAGTCTATTAGAAAATTTAAAATTTATAAGGTAATAATAAAGTAAGACTGAATTAATTTATTCAGTAAAAATATCACATACTTAATTTGTCAAAATCTTTTTATAAAAATAGTATTTTCCACAAAAAATATTTAGGATCTGTATCTATAAAAAGACAACAGAAACAAGATAATTTTGTATCATTGATTTTTTTAATTATAAAAATTAGCTTTTCCCTTTTAGCAATTATAAGCCTGCTTAAGCTTGGCTATAGTTCTAAAGTAAGGTTGACCAGATTAAGGGAAATTGAAGACTCATTTTTATACGAAAAATATAGATTTAATGTTTTAACGGATAAGTTTGATGATTTATTCTCTTCTGAAGGTGAGCAAAGATTTATGAAGGATCAGGATCAAATAATTTCTAGGGACATTATCAGAGTAATATGGCGATGATAAGGATGATCTTGAATCATTCTAATCTTCATTTTTCAATTTACTTTTTTGCTAGTGAGTAAGAACATTAAGGGTTTAGTCCTAATAACAGGAACAACTTCAGGAGTTGGATTAAATACTATAAAACCTCTATTAAGATTTGGATGGGAGGTTATAGCAGTTAATCGATCAAATAATAGAGCTATAAAAATAGCTGAGGAATCCTTGACAAAAGAGGAAATTAAAAATGTTCACTTTATAGAAATAGATCTTTCTAACTTGGATGATGTTAGAAAAGGTTGTGATGAAATATTAGAAAGATTTAAGAAGCCAATAAATTCTCTTATTTGTAATGCAGCAGTTTATAAACCGAGACTAAAGAGACCTGAGAGGTCTGCACAGGGGTTTGAAAACTCTATGGCAGTAAATCATTTTGGGCATTTTCTTATGATAAACCTACTTATAGAAAATATTTTATCTTCTGAAAGAGAAATCATTTTAAATGGCAAATCAACTGTATTCAAGCCAAGAATTACAGTATTAGGGACTGTTACAGCTAATTATTCAGAACTTGGAGGAAGGATCCCCATACCTGCCCCAGCTGATTTGGGAGATTTATCTGGATTCAAAAATGGTTTTTTATCTCCAATAAGTATGGCGAATGGAAAGAAATTTAAACCTGGTAAGGCTTATAAGGATAGTAAACTTTGCAATATGGTGACCGTTCAGGAATTATCAAAAAGATATTCTGCAGAGAAGATCATTGTAAATTCTCTATATCCTGGATGTGTTGCTGATACAAAACTTTTTAGAGATACACCTTGGTTATTTAGATTCCTTTTCCCGATATTTCAAAAATTCATAACAAAAGGATATGTTTCACAAAGACTGGCAGGAGAGAGAGTTGCTCAAGTGGCAACTCATAAAGAATTTGCTAAACCATCAGTCCATTGGAGCTGGGGAAATCGTCAGAAAACTGGTAGAAAAGCTTTTTCTCAAAAGTTGTCAAAAAGAATAATTGATATGAAGACCTCTCAACAAACATATGATTTAACAAGCCAATTGGTTGGATTAGATTAATTTAGACTAATCAAATCCTAATAAATCAAAAATTTCTCTGTCTTTAAGTGGATTACCTTCTAAAGGTTCTACGTTTTCAAGCATATTTTTGGCAAGAGATAAATATTCATTTTGAACTTCAATAACATCTTCAGTTGGTTCCATTTCAAAAATGGTGCATTTTTTTAGTCTTGATCTTCTAATGGCGTCGACATCTTTAAAGTGGGCCATAGTTTTTAAACCTGTTCTTTCATTGAATTTATCAATTTGATCTGTTTCTTTTGATCTATTTGCGACTACCCCACCTAATCTGACTTTATAATTTTTTGCTTTTGCTTTAATTGCAGAGACAATTCTATTCATAGCGAATATTGAATCGAAGTCATTAGCAGTAACAATTAGACAATAATTTGCATGTTGCAATGGAGCTGCAAATCCTCCGCAAACGACGTCTCCTAGGACATCAAAAATAACAACGTCAGTATCTTCTAATAAATGATGTTCTTTTAATAGTTTAACTGTCTGACCGGTTACATAACCCCCGCACCCTGTCCCAGCAGGAGGACCTCCACTTTCAACGCACATTACGCCATTAAAACCTTCAAACATGAAATCGGTTGGCCTCAATTCTTCGCTATGAAAATCCACCTCTTCGAGAATATCTATAACTGTAGGAACCATTTTGTGCGTCAAAGTGAAAGTGCTATCGTGTTTCGGATCACATCCAATTTGTAGAACCTTTTTACCTAATTTTGAGAATGCTGCAGAAAGGTTTGATGATGTAGTTGATTTTCCGATACCACCCTTCCCATAAACGGCAATAACTAAAGCCCCTTCTTCAATATTTATTTTTGGATCTTGCTTTACTTGAACACTTCCTTCTCCATCAAGAGGTCTATTTATAGTACTTGTCATTTAAAGCTTAAAACACATTATTATTTATATTCTTGCAGCGCAAATACACATGAAATATGTTTCTAAACAAATATGTATTTAATTGTATTAAAACTGTGAAATATGTCCTTATAACTGAATTTTTAGGATTAAATCTATTGAATTATGAGTGAAAATACTCATGACTTAATTATATTTTATTAGTAAAGATTTAATTGAAATATGCTTTAGCATCATAAAGAGTTTCATCGCTTATCTCTGGAATTCCTCTCAAGATTGCGTATTTTTCAGTATTTGTTTTAACTTTACCTCTTACAAAAAATGGAACTTTTGTTAATTCAGCTCTACCAGATTCAGTCCAGATAATTCCTTCTTTATTATTTTTTTCTTTTTTCTCGTCAGAATTTAAATTTTTATTGGTGTTTGTCGCTGTATGTCCTAAATGGCTTTGATGACCATCAACAAACTCAAAGTCATGTTTGAACATATCAATAAGATGCTCTTCTAATCCCATCATGAGGGGATGTACCCAGTCATCAAAAATCACATTTGCTCCTTCCCATCCCATTTGAGGGCTATATCTTGCAGGAACATCTTGAACATGCATTGGAGTACTAATTACTGAGCATGGAATGCCGAGTCTTTTTGCACTATGCCTTTCCATTTGGGTCCCTAAAACTAGTTCAGGGGCGGCCTTTTTCATGGCATCTTCCACTTCTAAATAATTGTTAGTTATCAGAGCTTCTACATTAAGATCTTTTGCAGTAGCTCTTACTTGCCTGGCCATCTCCCTGCTGTATGTTCCAAGACCCACTACTTCAAAACCCAATTCTTCCTTAGCAATTTTGGCTGCTGCAATTGCATGTGTTCCATCACCAAAAATAAAAACTCTTTTACCAGTTAGATAATTAGAGTCAACTGATTTTGAGTACCAAGGAAGTTTTGATTTATTTTCTAATTCTTCTTTATTCGTTAAAGGAAGATCTAATTTCTTATGAACTTCATTTATAAATTCAATTGTATTTTTTATTCCAATAGGAATAGTATTCGTATATTCCATTCCAAAGTTCCGTTTAAGCCACTCACATGAAGCTTCTGCAATTTCTTGATAAAGACAAATATTTATTTCAGCATCAGTTAGTCTTTCAATATCATCAGGACTAGCACCTAATGGAGCAACTACGTTTGTATCTATACCTTGTTCCGAAAGTATGCGTTGGATTTCGATTACATCATCTCTGCATCTAAATCCTAGTAATGAAGGGCCAAGTATATTAACTTTTGGTCTCCTACCTAATTCCCTCCACCTAAGGGGATTTATTTTGTCAGAAGAACTTACTTTTTCTTTTAAAAGGGTTCTTGTTAGTTGATAAAAGGTTTCTGAGGCCCCCCAATTTTCTTTCTTGCTATAAGCAGGTAATTCAAGATTAACAATAGGCATATCAAACCCCATCCCTTTCGCAAGTGCTCCAGGTTGGTCTTGGATAAGTTCTGCTGTACAACTTTCTCCGACTAAAAGAGTTTTGGGTTTGAAACGTTCAACTGCTTCCTTAATATTTTTTTTCACTAATTCTGCTGTATCGCCTCCAAGATCTCTAGCCTGAAAAGTTGTATAAGTTACTGGAGGCCTTTGCCCCCTCCTCTCGATCATGGTAAAGAGAAGATCTGCATATGTATCTCCTTGGGGGGCATGAAGCACATAATGAATGTCTTTCATTGAAGAGGCAATTCTCATAGCACCAACATGTGGTGGTCCTTCATACGTCCAAAGAGTTAATTCCATAGTTTTTAATGTGTTACTAAAGTTTTTGAAGTTAGTATCTGATTTCTTTTTAAAGGTTTGGAGAAGAGACCAGCCAAATCTGCGGCTTGATCAATTCCATGAATTGGACTGAATACCATTTCTATTGACCACTTAGTACTAATCCCCTCCGCCTCAAGTGGGTTAGCTAAACCCATGCCACAAACTACTAAGTCTGGATTAGATTTTCTCACTCGATCTAATTGTTTTTCTACATGTTGCCCTTCAACAATTTTTGTATTATCAGGTAATAAATTAATCTCCTCTTTCATTAAATCCTTATTTAGGTAAGGAGTGCCTACCTCTATAAGATCCATTTCGCATTCATTATGCAAGAATCTTGCCAAAGATATCTCTAGTTGCGATTCAGGAAGAAGAAATAATCTTTTCCCCTTAAGTATTTCTTTGTGTGAATCAAGAGCAAGTTTTGCTCTATTAATTAAAGGCGAAATAATTTCATGAACTTTAAGTTCACTAATTTTGAAAGCTTTGGCAGCAGCTAAAAACCATTTTGTACTGCCTTCGATACCTAGAGGAAATGGAGCTGAAATTATTTCACAACCCTGATGTTTGAGGTCTCGTACCGTATCACTTAAATAAGGCTGAGTTAATAATACTTTTGTATTTTTGCCAATCTTTGGTAATTCTGTTGATTGCCGTGGTGGAAAGCTCTCAATATTTGAAATTCCTAAATTTCTAAAAATCTTTTTAAACCTATCCTCTACATTATTTGCGAGAGTCCCAACTAATAATAATTTTTCCTCATTTGATGACTCCATTAATGGAATTAAAGCTTTTAAGGCGCCATCCTCACCTTGGGTAAAAGTTGTTTCTATCCCACTGCCAGAGTAATTAACGAATCTTACTTGACCTAAAAATCTTTTATTTAATTTCTCTGCGACAGTTGCAAGATCTAGTTTAATTACTTCACTTGGACAAGATCCAACTAGAAATAGAGTTTTTATTTCTGGTCTTCTTGCAATAAGATCATTAACCACTCGATCTAATTCTTCATGAGCGTCAGCAAGACCAGCTAGATCTTTTTCTTCAAGAATAGCCGTCCCAAATCTTGGCTCAGCAAAAATCATAACTCCAGCAGCGCTTTGAATTAAATGAGCACATGTCCTTGAACCTACTACCAGAAAAAACGCATCAGGCATTCTTCTGTGGAGCCAAACTATTGAAGTTAAACCGCAAAAAACTTCCCTCGGTCCAGTTTCCTTATTAAATTCAACTTTACTCATTAAAAATTTTCAAGAGCTTATATTTCAAGCTTGCATAAACTTTTTAATTTAAGAAAGTAATTAATAAGTTCTCTTACAAAATAAACACATTTAAAAAACTTATATGAATGTTTAAATACTTAAATGGGAATTATGAAAAAAAACTTTTTGGGCTTATTTTAATTTCTGTAGAAGGAATTTCCTTGACTTGTTTTTGAGATTTTCCATACATTTCTAGCTATTTTAGTTGCTAATAAGCCTGCTCTTTCTAACTTAGATTTTCCGGGCTTTGCTCCAATTAAAGCTGTCACTTCTGAAGTTGTTAAAGGTGCTCCAGTATTTATAGCTAATTGCGTTAACTCCAATCTGTCTCTAAGGTTCTTAAGATTTACCTTCTCGATTTTATCTTCTTCTAACCAACTAAAAGATGGATCTTTCTGAGATAATTTTTGCATCAAGCTTAGGCTGACTAATCCAAGAGTTTGATCAGGAGTTAATTCTTTTTCAGTGCCAGAAACATTTGGTTCTTTTTTTTGAGAAGTTCCCATAAAAATGCATATCTTTTACTTGAAGTTATCGTTTTGTGGGAAGCATGCAAGTAAATTTAATGGAAAAAATGAACCATTATCCGTTATAGTCGCGTGAATGGAACCAACTTCTAGTTTAAACAGAGGGGAACGAAAGAAAGGGAGTTCTCTTGTCACAGGATCTGAGGTGCAATCTCAGGCTAGTGGTGCAAGCTGTTTTATTACAACTGACTCAGAAAAGTCTTTGGTATCCAGACAAGCAAGTCAAGTAGAACAAATTGAGTTAAGAACATATGTTTTTTTAGATTCTCTTCAGCCTCAATTGGCTGCATATATGGGAACTGTTAGTAGAGGTTTTTTACCAATCCCTGGAGATTCATGCCTATGGATGGAAGTTTCACCTGGGATGGCCGTGCATAGAGTCACTGATATTGCCTTAAAGGCTAGTAATGTAAGACTTGGACAGATGATCGTTGAGAGAGCATTTGGTTCTCTTGCCCTTTACCATAAAGATCAAAGTACTGTTTTGCATTCCGGGGATGTTGTTCTAGATGCTATTGGTAGTGAAGTTAGAAAAAGAACCAAACCTTCAACAAGTTGGACAGAAGTTATTCGAGCTATTACTCCCGATCATGCTGTTTTAATAAATAGACAAAACAGGAGTGGATCAATGATTCAATCTGGGATGAGTATGTTTATATTAGAAACTGAACCAGCTGGTTATGTTTTGAAAGCAGCTAATGAAGCTGAAAAGGCATCTAATATAACTGTTGTTGATGTTAAAGCAGTTGGAGCTTTTGGTAGATTAACTCTCGCCGGGAAAGAAGGAGATGTAGAAGAGGCAGCAGCTGCTGCTATAAGAGCAATTGAAGAAATTTCAAATTATTGAGAAATTTTTATTTAAACCTTTTTTTAACTTAAACCTATTTCTTTTTTTAAAAAAGGTGACATAATTTTTGCAGCTTTACCTCTACTACCTAATTTATTTAGTTGTGATTGTGAGAGCTCACCGTAAACACAATTAGCTTCTTTAACCCAAAAAATAGATTCGAACTCCCCATTAGGATATTTGGGGTTTTTAAGAATTTCTCCCCAACATATTCCTGTTGTATCTTTAACTAAGTTTCCTGATGGATCGCACAAAACCATACAACTTATAAATCTTGCGCTCCTGTAAGGACTATCAGAAAGTTCATTAATTAATTTTTTAATTTTCTCAACATTATTTTTGGCATATCGAGCAGAATAAATTCCTGGTCTACCATCTAAAACATCTACTTCAAGACCCGAGTCATCAGCTAATGACCAAGTTTTTGTCTCTAGAGAAGCTGCCTTGGCTTTAAGTAGTGCATTCTCAAAGTATGTTTTCCCAGTTTCTTCGACATTTAGATATTCTGGTTGCTTCTCAACCTTTAAAGACAAAACATCCAGCATCTCTGAGATTTCAGATACTTTTCTTTGATTGCCACTCGCAATAGTTAGAACTGGAAGGTTCAAAATAATATAAAAAATTTATTGTGAATGTTATCTTACTTCAAAGCTTGATACGGAGACAGGAAAGGTTGAACATTCCACACCTGTGTAGACAGGGCCTGTCTCGTACGGAAATAACATAATGTAAATTTTTTCTTAACACAACAGTATGTTTTGATGCACTAACTAATTTGCATAAGTATTGACATATCAATAGTACCAAGGGTGATAAGTTTAACTTATGAATAATAGAAAAAACATTAATGGAGATTTTGTCGAAAACGCTTGACTTATAAGTACTTAATGAAGCATTCTTCGAAGTGAACATTCCACATTTAGTATTTAGTAGACAATGGCTACAGAAACAATGGGTATCGCTCTCGGCATGATCGAGACACGCGGACTTGTACCTGCAATCGAAGCAGCAGACGCAATGACAAAGGCAGCAGAAGTTCGCCTTATTGGTCGTGAATTCGTTGGTGGCGGTTATGTCACAGTATTAGTTAGAGGCGAAACAGGCGCAGTTAACGCAGCTGTAAGAGCTGGTGCTGATGCTTGTGAAAGAGTTGGTGACGGTTTAGTTGCAGCTCACATTATTGCTCGTCCTCATAGAGAAGTTGAACCTGCTCTAGGTAATGGTGAATTTCTTGGTCAAAAGGACTAATTAAATAAAGCAAGATTTATAAATTTTGCAAAATAATTATTTTCCCTACACAGACCTAAATTTATCCTTATGAGTAAGAAGTATGACGCAGGGGTAAAGGAGTACAGAGATACCTACTGGACTCCAGAATATGTACCCCTAGACACCGATTTACTAGCCTGTTTCAAATGTACAGGTCAGGAAGGTGTTCCAAGAGAAGAAGTTGCAGCAGCTGTTGCCGCTGAATCTTCAACAGGTACTTGGTCAACAGTTTGGTCCGAGTTACTTACAGACTTAGAATTTTATAAAGGACGTTGTTATCGAATCGAAGACGTTCCTGGAGATCCTGAAGCTTTCTATGCTTTTATTGCATACCCTTTAGATCTTTTTGAAGAAGGCTCAATTACAAACGTATTAACATCTCTTGTAGGAAACGTTTTTGGATTTAAAGCTCTAAGACATCTACGTCTAGAAGATATTAGATTCCCAATTGCTTTCATTAAAACTTGCGGTGGTCCACCAAACGGAATCGTAGTTGAAAGAGATCGACTTAACAAATACGGAAGACCTCTACTTGGTTGTACCATCAAACCTAAATTAGGATTATCTGGTAAAAACTATGGTCGAGTTGTATATGAATGTCTTAGAGGCGGTCTTGATTTAACGAAGGATGATGAGAATATTAATTCTCAACCATTCCAACGTTGGAGAGAAAGATTTGAGTTTGTTGCAGAAGCAGTTAAGCTTGCTCAGCGAGAAACTGGAGAAGTTAAAGGTCACTATCTAAATTGTACTGCCAACACTCCTGAAGAACTCTATGAAAGAGCTGAATTTGCAAAAGAGCTAGATATGCCAATCATCATGCATGATTATATAACTGGTGGTTTTACTGCAAATACTGGATTAGCTAATTGGTGTCGTAAAAATGGCATGCTTCTGCATATTCACAGAGCTATGCATGCTGTTATTGATAGACATCCAAAGCATGGTATTCACTTCAGAGTTCTTGCAAAATGTTTGAGACTATCTGGAGGAGACCAACTACATACTGGAACCGTGGTTGGAAAACTAGAAGGTGATCGTCAAACAACTCTTGGTTATATTGACAACTTAAGAGAGTCATTTGTTCCTGAAGATAGATCAAGAGGAAACTTCTTTGATCAAGATTGGGGTTCAATGCCTGGAGTATTTGCAGTCGCATCAGGTGGTATCCATGTTTGGCATATGCCTGCACTTCTTGCGATCTTTGGGGATGATTCCTGTCTTCAGTTCGGTGGAGGAACACATGGTCATCCATGGGGTTCAGCTGCTGGAGCTGCAGCTAACAGAGTTGCTTTAGAAGCTTGTGTAAAAGCCCGTAATGCTGGTCGCGAAATCGAAAAAGAGAGTAGAGACATTCTTATGGAAGCTGCTAAGCATAGTCCTGAATTAGCTATTGCTCTAGAAACTTGGAAGGAAATTAAGTTCGAGTTTGACACTGTCGACAAGCTTGACGTTCAGGGTTAACTCAAGTTTCGAAATTGAGGAGATTAATTCTCCTCAATCTTATTAAAATCTCGTTTTTACGAGTAATTACATTCACATTTTGATTAATTATGCCTTTCCAGAGCACAGTAAGCGACTATCAAACAGTTGCAACCCTGGAAACATTCGGTTTCTTACCACCGATGACCCAGGAAGAAATATATGACCAAATTGCGTACATAATTGCTCAAGGTTGGAGTCCAGTTATTGAGCATGTTCATCCAAGTGGATGTATGCAAACTTATTGGTCTTATTGGAAACTCCCATTCTTTGGGGAAAAAGATCTTAACTTGATCGTGAGCGAATTAGAGGCATGTCATAGAGCATACCCTGATCATCATGTAAGAATCATCGGATACGATGCTTACACTCAAAGTCAAGGGACAGCTTTTGTAGTTTTCCAAGGACGTTAAAGCTACTTATCGTAGTTAATATCTTTCTCCAAAAAATTTTTTGGAGAAAGTTTTTCAAAAAAGTTTTTAAAGAATTTCAAACTTGAAGATTATGTCAAAAAAAACTAGCAGAGAGATTGCACTTGAAAGAAGAAAGGCGATGAGTGATAGCGGTAAAAAAGCTGCTGCTTATTCTTCAACTACCAAAGATAGAGTTCGATCTTCTCAAGATATACATATTTCTGGGACTCAGTCTTCTCCTAATAATCATAATATTTCAAAACCAGCTTCAAAACATATTCCAAAAACTCAAGTAAAAAGAAATTCTTCAACAACTTTAACTAGTAAAGAGTTAGTAATAGAGAGAAGAAAAGCAATGTCTACCCATGGAAAATCAGCTATAACTTCATCCGATAGAACACGTACTGATGTTAAAAAAGAAAGTCCTGTAAACATAGTTAAATCAACTATAAGTAAAAATCAAGAAAGTCAGGATTCAACTAGTACAGAATCTAAGTCCCTCAAACGCAGCGTTAAGAGAAGAATTAATCAGAAGAGAAAGCCTATTACTAATACAAGTAGAGATATTGTTTTAGCGAGAAGAGAAGCTCAATCTAAGCATGGTAAATCAGCAATTAAACAAAATACCAGTGCCGCTTCTTTAGCTAGAAGGGGAGATCCAGATTTAAGTAGTAGAGAAATTTCTCAGAGAGTGAGAGAGTTAAGAAGTAAAACTGGTGCTACAGGCAAAAAAGGTAATGGTAAATGTAGACCATGTGGTCCAAATAAAAATGGCGCCAAACAAAATATTGCAGATGCTAGCTGGAAAGTTGGTAAAAGTGAAACTGATTCAGGTCAAATAGTGACTGGAACACAAGCTAATAGATCTGTAAAAACTACAGGTAATGAAGCAAGTACATGCAGAACAGTGACTGGCACCCAATACATGGGAGCAGAAGTAGTTGATCAATTTTGTCAAGATAGACCAAGTTATAAACAACCACTTAGATCTACTGTTACTGCAACAACATCAGGAAATAAAGTGACTGGGAATGAAGTTGGTAGATCTGATAGGGTCACAGGCGATGAGCCAGGGACTTGTAAAAACCTTACAGGTACTGAATATGTATCTTCTAATCAATCACAGAAGTATTGTGGTGATGTTTCAAAAAATCCTTCAAAGGTTAAACACAGTACTA
Organism: Prochlorococcus sp. HOT208_60m_813B04; assembly: GCA_002025975.1. Lineage (GTDB taxonomy): Bacteria > Cyanobacteriota > Cyanobacteriia > PCC-6307 > Cyanobiaceae > Prochlorococcus_A. The sequence continues at coordinate 6,626 of MWOU01000114.1, read as the reverse complement.
CAACCGATGGATTAAAAGTATCTGGATCACTTCCTGGTAGATCAACCCTAGTTACTGGAGATGAATCAGGTTCTGGACATCAGTTAACTGGAGATCAATATCTTGGCTCTGAGCCAAATCCAAAAGGCAAAGCATTTGAAAAAGTAGGTAGTTACAACACTCTTAATGGGAATAATGTAACTGGTACAGGGGTTGGAAGATCAGACCATATGACAGGCAATGAACATGGGAGTTGTAAGAATGTAACTGGTGATGAGTATATAGGATCTCAACAATACGACAAGTTTTGCGGTTCAAAACCAAAACCAGAAGCTAGAAAAGTAGGTTTAAGCCTCTCTTCAAAGTCAAATTTAATAAGCGGCACTATGACAGGAAGATCAGAAATAGTAACTGGAGATGAACCAGGTTCATGCAAAGTCTTAACTGGAACACCATACGCAGGCTTAGATCAGATTAATAAGAATTGTAATACTGAAACTTCTGAAGATATGAAATCAAGAGCAACAGTTAATTCTGGAAATAATTCAAATGCCAGACTTACAGGACAACAACCAGGAATTGGCGGAGTAATGACAGGTGCTAAGAAAGGTGCTTGTAAAAACCTAACAGGGACTCCTTATGTTGGTGGAGATCAGTTCTCGCAAGTTTGTGATAATCCTCCAAATGATAATGCTTATGCGAATTCGGAAAAGTCAGCAGGGAACTCTTGGAATGAATTCTCTGTTAAATCACCATCAAGAGATAAATATTCTGAAAAAAATACTCAAGGTGTTACGGGTAATGAATATGAAAATGGTTCAAAGGTAACAGGACCTTTTGATATGGCAGTTGATAAGGTCACTGGTACTGAAAAATTTAGATTTGAACCGAATAAAAATATTACTTATAAACAAAAAATGGAAATTGAAGAGGCAGACCGTGCTGCAAAAACACCAGAAAAAAGAGTTGCTTCAAGGATTACTGGTGAAGGACAATCAGTGGGAAACGTAACTGGTGATGATTGGGATCGCGGTGATAAGGTAACAGGCACAGAGGGAGCTTCTTCTAGAAAGCGAAATCCATCAAGAGCAGGATTCATGAGTGCAATGCCTCCCATGGAAGATAAAAGAAATGAGGAAACAGAAAAACCAGATTTCTTGATAACTGGATCTAGTGGTAATACTCGTGAAGGACAACTTGTTACCTTTTCAGGTGGTGCAAGAGGTTAAGTAAATAATGCCTTTAAGAGGACTGGCTAAAGCCAAGAACTTCACATTGGGGCCAACCGCTCCAATGAAAACTTTTACTGAAAATATCCATATACAAACTAAAGAATCAAATAATTTACGAAATTCTGGAAAGTCTCATAAATTAACCAATAATATTCAAAATGAAAATCTATTTAGGTATGAAAGCAAAATAAAAAGTGATTTTGATGAAATTGTTCCAACTCTCAAGGAAATTGCTCGAATTCAACATCACGAAGATTTTATAAATAAGGCTCAGAAAATATCAAGACAAAATTTAGGAATAGATTTACCTCTCCATGTATTAGATAAATCTTGGGTTAAACCTCTTGATATGAGAGCTTTATATGCATGGTGTGCTTTCAAACAGCATGATAAACTTAGCGACAATTTTTTTAATAATGATCCACTTGAAGGTGCTGCTGGAAGTAGGGATGCGGAAGACTTTGAAAAATTCCTCTTAGATTGTGGAATACATTTACTTGATATAACTCCTTGTTCAGATGGAAGATTAGCTCATTCAGTTGCTTATGTAATGAGAATACCTTTTAGTTCAGTAAGAAGAAGATCTCATGCTGGAGCACTGTTTGATATTGAAAATACCGTTAATCGATGGGTTAAAACTGAACATAAAAGATATAGAGAGAATGTTCCTAATGAAGCTCATAAAGATACTAGGTACTTAAAAGTTGTAACTTATCATTTCAGTTCAGTAGATCCTTTGCATCAGGGATGCGCAGCTCATGGGAGTAATGACGAGTTAGCTGCAGCAGAGGGTAGAAATAAATTATATGCTTTCAAAGAGGCTGTAGAGAATAGCTTTTGCTGCGGAGCTTCTGTGGATTTAATTTTAATTGGACTTGATACAGACACTGATTCATTAAAAATACATTTATCAACTAGCGATGGCGGTATAGATTTAGAAAAAACCATTTCTACATTAGAAATTTATAATTCAACAATAAATTTTTCAAAAGAGGATGCGGAGAGAGAAATTTGCCAGACAATCTCTAAGCAATCTTCAAAAGATAAACTAAGTGGATTGGAAAAATTTACGTATAAATTAATTGTCAATAATATTTCTCAAATTGATTATGTTAAGAGTTTTCATAATGGTTCTTATGAAGATATTGGACATGCAGAGAGGTTTATTGGAGTAGGTATAGGTTTCAAAGAAGTACATCTCAGGAATTTAACTTATTTTGCTCATTTAGATACAGTCGAAGAAGGTGCTCCAGATTTAGATGTAGGAGTGAAGATTTTTACTGGATTAAATGTTTCTCAAGATCTACCTATTCCGGTAGTAATAAGATTTGATTACTCTGGAAAAGTTCCCGGAGCAAAAGAGAGGGCAATAAATGATTGTGAAAGAGTTAATAATGCGATATCAATTAGATATAAAAATTTAGTTGATCAAGGTTTGTTACATACTTGCTCTACTATTAGAGATAGGGACAACATTCATTCCGCCCAAATTATTGGAATGTCTTTAGATAAAAAAACAGAGGAGGCTCACTAATTATGTTAATTTGCAAGGTTGTAAAACCACTTGTTTCTACCAATAGGATTCCTGGTTTTGAACATAAACATCTGCAGGTTGTATTAGATGGTTCTTCTAATAAAGTTGCAGTTGATGCTGTTGGCTGTAAGCCAGGAGATTGGGTTATTTGTGTTGGAAGTTCTGCTGCTAGGGAAGCAGCGGGAAGTAAATCTTATCCAAGCGATTTAACGATTGTTGGAATAATTGATCATTGGGATCCTGACAAGTCTTAAAAAGGAGAATGTAAATTGTGGAAATTATGAAGGTCTTAGGTAGGATGGTATGCACTCAAAGAGTCGCTGGCTTAGGTCATATGAATTTACGAATTTTAGTAAATAATAAAGGAAAGAAATTAGTTGCTGTTGATCCTGTTGGAGCTAGAGAAGGTAACTGGGTTTTTACTTCTAGTGGCTCTGCGGCTAGATTTGCATGCCCTAATCCAGAAGTTCAAACCGATTTAACAATTGGCGGGATTATTGATTATTGGGAAAGTGACTAAAAATTTAAACTTCAAAAATTTATTGAGAAACTTTGTTAACTATATAGTGTAACTTGTCCTTAATAAATAATGTAATGTGGAACGAAAGAGAATCACCTTTGAGGATTGAAAAAAGATTTGAATTTGATCAATACTCAAAAATTAGTAAATTCATGGGGCAAATTGAGAAATTATGCAAAGAAAGGGATATCTATCCCAATATCAGCTTCGGTAAGAATTTTGTAAGCCTTTCAATATTTTTAGAAAATAAGGAAATATCCAACAAGGAAAAAGACTTTTCAATGGATATTGATAAATTTTATTTAGAAAATTAGTCTTTTTTAATAATTATTTGGCTTTGCAATATCTCTTTTGATTAAAGCCATTAAATATGTTGGTGCTTTATATCTACCAGGTAGACATCTATTTAAAGTTTCAAGATGACTCCAACACACTGTCTTTTCTATATCTTTAACTGATCTTCCTTTTAAAATTAATAGTCTAAGAGCTTTGCAAAATAAAGGATAACCTGCTTCTAGTTCATCTATATTTAGCTTAGCTACTGACATAGATCTAAGATGAATTGTTAACTAATAATCTATACAACTATGGTGCAGAATTGGTTCATATTTCAAATTTCTCAATAATTAGAAATTAATCAAGAAATGCGACGCAATCTATTTCAACTAAAACTCCTTTTGGTAGAGATGAAACTTCCACACAGGCTCTTGCTGGAGGATTATCTATATTAAAAAATTCACCATATATTTTATTGACAATTTGAAAATTACTTAAGTCTGTTAAGTAGATATTTGTTTTTATTACATCCTCTATTTTGGCTCCACCAGCTTTAAGAACTTCTGCGAGATTTTTTAAAACTTGAATAGTTTCCTTCTCAATATCACCTAAACATGTTATTTCATTTAAAGCTGGGTCTATAGCGATTTGACCAGAACAATAGATAAAATCCCCAGCTTTTATTGCTTGATTGTAAGGCCCTACTGGATCTGGAGCATTTGATGTTTTAATTACTTGTTTGAGGGACATTTGTTTAAGAAGATACCTATCTATTTAAACCCATAAATCTTTATTTGCTCTTAAAAAAGTAAATTCTTCTAAATTTTTTGCTCTTAAGAAAAGGTTTATTTTCATCTCTTCATCAAGTAAAAATGGGATTGTCAATTCATTAAGAGAAAGTTTTTTTTCAACTTCCAAAAATTTATTTTTTAGATCTTGATCTTTTGGCTTGAGATTCAATGCCCACAATATGTTTGCCTTTGTATATTCATGGGCACAATATATGAGAGTATTTTTTGGTAAAGATTTGATTCTTTTTAACGAAGAATACATTTGTTGATAAGTTCCCTCAAAAATTCTTCCACAGCCTCCAGAAAATAAAGTATCACCAATAAAAAGAACAGGATTTTCCCCATTCAAAAAGAAGGCAATATGTGAGCTTGTATGTCCTAATACTTCAATTATTTTTACTTCTTCACCTAAAATATTCAAAGTTTCTCCATCTTCCACAGATACATTTTGAAATGGTATTCGCTTTTTTTCTTTAGAGGAAGCAATCACCTTTACATTTGGCCATCTTTTAATAAGAGACTTCGTCCCCCCAATATGGTCTGAATGATGATGAGTTTGCAAAATAGCCTCTAAATGAAAATTGTTTTCATTTATATATCTAATAACTGGTTCGTGAACAGATGGATCTATAACCACAACGGATTTATCTTTTACCCACAACCAAATGATGTTATCCATTAAAACTCTAAGTCCTATTATATTTCGAGCTTTATTAAATTCCATTATTAATTTAGAATAAAGAATCCTTGGAAGAAATTGATCTATGTTTACTATAGCTTTACCAAAAGGAGCATTGTTAAAAGATTCAATTTCAACTTTTAAAAAAGCTGGGTTAGATTTCTCGGGTGCGTTGAACGAAAATAATAGATCATTAACCTTTGAATCAAATTGCAAAAGGGCAAAAGCTTTATTAGTAAGAAATGGAGATGTGCCTGTTTATGTAAGTTATGGTCAGGCTGATTTGGGTATTGTCGGGTACGACGTTTTACGAGAATCTGAATTAAAAGTCGCAAAGTTATTAGATTTAGGATTTGGCGGTTGTCATATGTCTTTAGCGGTTAAGAAAAATAGCAATTATTCAAAACCAACTGATCTGCCAGCGAATTGTAAAGTAGCAAGTAAATTTATAAAAACAGCAAGATCTTATTTTGAAGAATTAAATATTCCTGTAGAAATAGTTCATTTGACAGGATCTGTAGAGCTTGGTCCTATTACAGGTATGGCAGAGGCAATAATTGATTTGGTAGCAACTGGAAAGACTCTTAAAGAGAATGGTTTAATTAAAATTGATGATCTTTACTACTCGACTGCAAGACTAATTGGAAATCCTTTGTCCATGAGATTAGATGATAATCATCTCAAAGATACTATTTTATCAATAGAATCTAATAATTCTTTATAGAAGATTAGCTAAATGTTTTTTAAAGATTTTAGAAGGATTAAAAAATTAGGTAAATATTTAACTAAAGATAAAAAAACAATCTATCTAATATTGATAGTTTTGTTACCTGTTTCTTTCTCTGGAGCTATTCAACCATTATTAGTTGGTCAAGCAATTACTATTCTTAAGAACGAAACTACAGATGTTTGGCTAAGTAAAACTTTCTTTGGGCAGTCAATAAATGCCATAATACTAACTTTATTTATAACTGTATTATTCAGATTAGTTCTTCAGGGATACCAAACTTACAATATCCAAGCAGTTGGTCAACGTTTAACAGCGAGAATAAGAAGAGAACTTTTTGATCATTCAATATCTTTATCTCTTAAGTATCACGATAAAATGCCTGTAGGTAAATTATTAACGAGATTAACAAATGATGTTGATGCTTTAGCCGAGGTTTTTGGTAGTGGGGCAGTTGGAGTCATTGCTGACTTCGTTAGTTTGATAGTAATTTCTTTGACAATGCTGTCAATTGATCGAGGGCTTGCCATTTTATTACTTTTGACTCAAATCCCAGTTTCATATTTTATTATTTGGCTTCAAAAACGTTATCGAAGAGCCAATTACCAAGTAAGAGAAGAATTGTCTCAACTAAACTCTGATTTTCAAGAGAATCTTCAAGGTTTAGAAGTCGTTCAGATGTTCAGAAGAGAGGCTTTCAATAGCAAGAAATTTTCCAAAACTGGAGTTGCTTATAAGAATGCAGTTAATGGAACAATATTTTATGACAGTAGTATTTCGGCATTTATAGAATGGATTTCTCTTGCAGCAGTTTCGTTGGTTTTGGCAGTTGGAGGATATCTTGTTACTTCTGGAAATATTGGTTTAGGAACATTAACAACTTTTATT
>MWOU01000113.1 GCA_002025975.1 Prochlorococcus sp. HOT208_60m_813B04 | reverse complement strand
AAATCAAAGTAGATGAGGGCGATCTTGTAAAAAAAGATCAGGTTTTAGCTTCTCTTGATGTTGAAGACTTTATCTATAAAATTGAAGAACTTGAATTAAATTTAGAAAAACAAAAATCTGAATTTTTAAGAAGGGAATATTTATATCAAGAAGGTGCGGTAAGTAAAGAAGACTATGAAAGTTATAAAAATAACTACAACATTAGTAGCGCAAAACTTAATGATGCAAAAGCTGAAAAAAGTTTCTATCTAATTAAAGCACCTTATGAAGGAAAGATAACTGCAAAATATGCAGAGATAGGATCTTATGTCACACCAAGTACAAACTTAAGTTCAGACCCTAAAACCAAAAATTTTATTTTTGAACTATCAGAGGGCCTAGAAATTGTTGCTAAAGTTCCTGAAAGTGACATTGGCAGAATAAAAATAGGTCAAGAAGCCTCAGTAAGAATTGAGGCTTATCCCTCAAAAAAATATAGTGCCATAGTTAAAAAATAGCTACAAGAGCTGTAAAAGATAATAATGTAACCTCATTCGAAGTAACTTTAAATTTTAAAGATATTTCTGAAGAAATTAAAATTGGAATGACTGCAGATCTTGAATTTAGAGTTGAAGGTAATGAAGAAAAAATCTTAGTGCCAACAGTTTCAATTGTCACTGAAAAAGGTGAAAAAGGTATTTTGAAAGTTGATAAAAACAATTCTCCCAAATTTGAAAAAATCGAAATTGGTATTAGTAGTGGAAATAAAACTTCAGTAATTGATGGACTAGAACCTGGAGAGCAAATCTTTATTGATATTCCACCTTGGGCTAAGAAGAGAAAATGAGTTTAAAATCTGAAAACTCTAAAAAACCAATTTTACTTTTAGTCGATGGACATTCACTTGCTTTTAGAAGCTTCTATGCATTTAGCAAAGGGATTGATGGAGGTTTAACAACTAAAGAAGGATTCCCAACAAGTGTGACTTATGGATTTCTAAAAAGTCTTCTAGATAATTGTAAAAATATTAGTCCTGAGGGTGTTTGTATTACGTTTGATACCGAAAAACCAACTTTCAGACATGAATTAGATCCAAATTATAAGGCCAATAGAGATGTAGCACCAGATGTTTTTTTTCAGGATATTGAACAACTAGAAATCATTTTAGAAGAAAGCCTTAATTTACCAATTTTTAAATCTCCCGGTTATGAAGCAGATGACCTCCTAGGCACAATTGCGAATGATGCTTCTTCTAAAGGATGGTGCGTGAATATTCTTTCTGGAGATAGGGACTTATTTCAATTAGTAGATGATCAAAAAGATATTTATGTACTTTATATGGGTGGTGGTCCATATGCGAAAAGTGGTAATCCAACTCTCATGAATGAAAATGAAGTAAAAGAAAAATTAGGTGTTGCGCCAGAAAGAGTAGTTGATCTTAAAGCCCTAACTGGTGATAGTTCTGATAATATTCCGGGTATTAAAGGGGTAGGTCCAAAAACTGCAATTAATCTACTAAAAGAGAACGACACTCTTGATGGGATTTATCAGGCTTTGGACAAGATTCAGCAAAACAATGATAAAAAATATAAAGGATTCATCAAAGGTTCAGTTATAGAAAAGCTCAGAAACGATAAACATAATGCTTTTCTTTCCAGAGACTTAGCAAGAATAAATACTGAGGTCCCTTTAATTTTAAGTAACGGTTATGAATTAAAGAATATAAATCAAGAACTACTTTCAGAGTCACTGCAAAAACTTGAATTATCCACACTACTAAGACAAATTGATATTTTTAATTCAACTTTTAGCAAAGGTGGTTTTGATAAAAATAATGTAGCTAAAGAGGAGGGGAAGGCACCAAAAGTCTCCAGTAAAAATGAATTAGAAAATAGTGAAAATAAAATCCCTAAAATTAAGGTAATTATCGTAAATGATTTCGAATTACTTGATAAATTAATTCAGAGATTACATAAGACCAATGAGATAGTTTCTTTAGATACAGAGACCAATAGTTTAAATCCAATCGATGCGGAACTTGTTGGGATAGGGTTATGTCTTGGAGAAGAAAATGATGATTTATTTTATATACCTCTTGGCCATCAAACAAAAAAAGAGACCACCAATCAATTATCAATTGAGGATGTTTTCTCAAAACTAAGAACTTGGATAGAAGATCCGAAAAAAGAAAAGGCACTCCAAAATTCTAAATTTGATAGGCAAATATTTTTTAATCATGGACTTGATCTTAAAGGCGTAACCTTTGACACCTTATTAGCAGACTACCTTCTTAATAACCAGGAGAAGCATGGGTTAAGTGAAATTAGTTTTAGATTATTTGGATTTAAGCCCCCTTCATTTAAAGAAACAGTTGGGAAAAATAAAGACTTTTCATTTGTTGATATTAATGAAGCAAGTATTTACTGCGGTTATGATGTATTTCTAACTTTTAAGATTGTCAAAATTTTCAAAGAAAGATTTTCAAAGGAAAAAGATGAATTAATCAAATTGTTCGAAGAAATCGAGCTGCCTTTAGAGCCGGTATTGTCTCAAATGGAAATGAATGGAATAACCATCGATATCCCTTATTTAAATAAACTCTCAAAAGAGCTAAGAAGTACCTTAGAAGATATTGAAGGTAGAGTTTATGAATTAGCAGAAGAAAATTTTAATCTATCTTCACCAAAACAACTCGGTGAGATCTTATTTGAAAAATTAAATTTGGATAAAAAGAAATCACGCAAAACAAAAACAGGATGGAGTACAGATGCAGTAGTTCTTGAGAGATTAGTCGACGAGCATGAAATTATCCAACATTTAATAAAACATAGAACTCTCAGCAAATTACTTAGTACTTATATTGATGCTCTTCCAAATCTTATTAACGAAAAGACAGGAAGGGTTCATACAAACTTTAATCAAGCTGCTACAGCGACTGGAAGACTCAGTAGTAGCAATCCTAATCTTCAAAATATTCCGGTTAGGACTGAATTTAGTAGAAGAATCAGAAAAGCATTCTTACCTGAAAAAAATTGGAAACTTTTATCAGCTGATTATTCTCAGATCGAATTAAGAATACTTGCTCACTTAGCGGATGAAGAAATATTAATTAATGCATTTCATAAAAATGATGACATTCATTCATTAACTGCAAGATTAATTTTCGAGAAAGAGGAAATATCATCCGACGAAAGGAGAGTTGGGAAAACAATAAATTTTGGAGTTATCTATGGTATGGGTATAAAAAAGTTTGCCCGTTCAACAGGAGTGAGTACTCAAGAGGCAAAAGAATTCCTAATAAAATACAAAGAAAGATATTCAAAAATTTTCAAATTTCTTGAACTCCAAGAAAGGCTTGCCTTATCAAAAGGTTATGTAAAAACAATTTTTGGTCGGAAAAGAGAATTTAAGTTTGATAAAAATGGACTTGGAAGATTAATAGGGAAAGATCCCTACGAAATTGACTTACAAACTGCAAGAAGGGCTGGCATGGAAGCACAGTCATTAAGAGCCGCAGCTAATGCACCAATTCAGGGTTCAAGTGCGGACATTATTAAAATTGCAATGGTTCAACTAAATAAGAAATTCATAGAAATGAACGTTCCCGCAAAAATGCTTTTACAAGTACATGATGAATTATTGTTTGAAGTTGAACCAGACTCTCTGGAAATTACGACGAAATTAGTAAGGAAGACTATGGAAGATTGTGTAAAATTGAATGTGCCTCTTTTAGTTGATATTGGAATTGGAGACAACTGGATGGAGACAAAATAAACCTATGAAATACTTAGTTTAAGATGATCAAACTTTTTAATACTTTAAGCAAAAGAGTTGAGGTTTTTAAGCCTATTGATGATGTAGTAAAAATTTATTGTTGTGGAGTAACTGTTTATGATTTATGTCATCTTGGTCATGCCAGAAGTTATATAGCTTGGGACGTATTGAGAAGATTTTTAATTTACAGTGATTTCAAAGTAAAGTATGTTCAAAATTTTACAGATATTGATGACAAGATCTTAAAAAGAGCGAAAGAAGAAAGCAGTTCAATGAAGGAAGTATCTGAAAAGAATATTATTGAATTCCATAAAGATATGGATTCTTTAGGGATAATGAGACCGGATAGTATGCCAAGAGCAACTAATCATATATGCAATATCTGTTCCTTCATAACAATTCTCGAGGACAAAGGTTATGCATACTCTAGAGATGGAGATGTTTATTATTCTGTTTTTAAAAATAAAAATTATGGAAAGCTAAGTAATCAAAATATACAAGAACAAAATATTAATCAACAAGGAAGAATGGCTAATGAGGAAAATAGTAAAAAACTAAATCCGCAAGATTTTGCACTATGGAAAAAAGCCAAAGATGATGAACCATTTTTTGATTCGCCATGGGGTAAAGGTAGACCAGGATGGCATATTGAATGTTCGGCGATGGTTAAAGATGAATTAGGAGATACTATTGATATCCATTTAGGTGGTTCAGATTTGATTTTTCCTCATCATGAGAATGAAATCGCCCAATCAGAAGCAGCTAATGGCAAAAAGCTAGCAAACTATTGGTTACACAATGGGATGGTCAATGTAAATGGACAAAAGATGAGTAAATCCCTTAAAAATTTTAAAACTATCAGAGAGCTAGTTAAGTCAGGTATAAGCCCTATGACTTTACGATATTTTGTTATGACTGTGAATTATAGAAAACCACTTGATTTTACTGAAGAAGCTTTAAGGAGTGCTTCAGAAGCATGGAAAAACATTAATGTAGCCCTTTCTTTTATGGACCTTACAAAAGGTGCTTTTAGATCTATTGAAAAAAATGAATCTCTCGAAGAAGAATATAAAGAGAAAATAAGTTTTGAATTATCTCAAAAAAAGCTTAAATTTTCTGAGGCTCTTGAAAATGACCTTAATACAGCAGGTGCTATTGCAGTTATTTACGATTTAGCGAAACCATTAAAAAACTTTTTAAACCAATTTCAAAGGGTTGAAGGTTTTAAAATAGACCTAAATGAAAAATTCTTTCTACTTGAGAATTTTAAGACTCTTGAAAAGTTGACCGAGGTACTTGGTCTAAAAAAAGAGGTTTTAGTAAAAGAAAGTAAAATAACAGAAGAAGAAATATCAAAGCTTATTAATGAAAGATTGAAAGCAAAAAATGAAAAGGATTATACGAAATCCGATGAAATTAGGAATTTGTTAAAAGAAAAAGGTATTGAACTTATTGATCAATCAAAGAAAAAAACAACATGGATAAGGATCTAAATTTTAAGAAAAAAACCAATTTGAAATTTTTGTTTTTTAAATAGACCTTTAAATGGGAAGATATTAGAAATATCAGAGAAAATTGAAATACATTACTGTGCTCGGTTCTACTGGTTCAATTGGGACTCAAACTCTCGAAATAGCTAGTGAGCAAACTGATAAGTTTAAAGTCGTAGCTCTTTCGGCAGGAAGAAATATTAATTTATTAACAGAACAAGTTAAAACACATAAACCAGAAGTAGTTGCGATTGAGGATGAAAATCTTATAGAAGATTTAAAAGATAATATTAATAACTTAGATTTGGATAGTGCTCCCTTGGTTTTGAGTGGAAAAGAGGGGATTAACGCAGTTGCAGCATGGGATAAGGCAGATACTGTGGTTACAGGGATAGTAGGATGTGCAGGCTTAATTCCAACAATGTCAGCAATTAATGCAGGGAAAAATATCGCACTTGCCAACAAAGAAACTTTAATTGCTGCAGGACCAATTGTTATTCCTGCATTAAAGAAAAACAACAGTAGGCTTTTACCTGCCGACTCAGAACACTCTGCTATCTTTCAATGTTTGCAAGGATTACCCAATTTTGAAAATGCAGATTTTTCAACAGGAGAGATCCCTAAAGGTTTAAAAGCCATACATTTAACAGCTTCTGGTGGTGCTTTCAGAGATTGGGCCGTTGAGGATTTAAAGCATGTCACAGTGGAAGATGCGACTTCACATCCTAATTGGAATATGGGAAAAAAAATAACTGTAGATTCTGCAACTCTTATGAATAAAGGATTAGAAGTTATAGAAGCTCATTATTTATTTGGGACCTCTTACGAAAATATCGAAATAGTTATCCACCCTCAAAGTATTATTCATTCAATGATTGAGTTGGAAGATTCTTCAGTATTAGCTCAATTAGGTTGGCCAGATATGAAACTACCTATTTTATATGCGATGAGTTGGCCTGAAAGATTTAAAACAAATTGGAAAAGATTAAACCTAAGTAAAATTGGAAAATTAACTTTCAAAGAGCCAGACCAGTTTAAATACCCATGCATGGGACTTGCCTATGCGGCAGGAAAATCTTCTGGGACTATGCCTGCAGTCTTAAATGCTGCTAATGAAATGGCTGTTGAACAATTCCTCAAAGAAAAAATTTCTTTTCAAGAAATTCCAACATTTATAAGTAAAGCTTGTGAATCACATATGGAGAATTTTAATTTGAGTCCCAAATTGGAGGATATTCTTGAAGTAGACAATTGGGCCAGACTTTTTGTTGAGCAAGAAATTAAAAAAGGGAAAAAATACTTAAGTATTGGATAAAAGTGAATATAAAAAAACATCTTCTACTATGCGCAACACCCACAAAACAGAAATGCTTTAAAGGCAATGAAGGTCAAAAAACATGGGAATGTCTGAAAAAGACTTTAAAAAAATTTGAGAATGATCCCTGTACAAAAAACGTTCATATATTAAGATCAAAAGCTGACTGTTTAAGGATATGTAAGAACGGCCCTATTCTTCTTGTGTGGCCTGATGGTATTTGGTACGAAAAAGTTTCTCCAGAAAAAATTTCAGAAATTTTTACCTCACATATTATTAACGGTAAGCCAATAGAAAAATGGATTTTTAAAAAAACACCATTTTTGAATAGTCCTAGATACTAATAAACCAGTTCTTTACTACTTCGTCTGACCAGCAGCCATTAATAGAGTGAAAACCATTATGACCTCCTTTTTCAGTTATAAAAATAGTAAATTTATCAATAAATTTCCCTCTTAAATTCAAAGTTGCTTTATAAGGAACCCAAGGATCATCCTTGGCATGAATAAAAAGTATTTGAGGTAATTTTTTTATCGAGTTTTGGATTCTAAATATTGGAGAAGCTTTAATATAATAATCTTCTAGAGAATCAAATCCCCAACTTGGAGCTGTAAATTTCTGATCAAATTCCCTTATACTTTTTAAAGCTCTAATTTTTTTTCTTAATTTATCATTATTAAGAATTTTGCCTTCATCATTAAATCCTTCCCGTAACTGATTTTTTAAGCGATGAAGTAACCATTTTTGGTAGATATAATTTCTAGATTTTTCAATACAGAGACTGCATGATGATAAATCTAAAGGGCTACTCACACAGGCCAGGCCATCTAAAAGTTTTTCTTCTTTGTTTTCATCGTAATCTAAGCAGGCATTTAAAAGAATCGTTCCCCCTAAAGATAATCCAACTCCGTAAATTGGAAGATTCTTCAAATTAATGAGATCTTTAAACTCTAAATTAATGAATTTTTTAAAATAATTAATTGCTGAAATAACATCACTAGAGCATCTAGCACAATAATTTCCTTTAGCTAAATATCTCGCAGATCCAGATCCTCTTAGATTTAATTTAAGAACTCCAAAACCATTATTTGCTAATTTCCTAGAGATTCTTCTTAAACCAAACCGTTTAGTTGAGCCCCCTAAACCATGTGTAACGATTACAAAACCCCTAAGTGAGTCAAAGTTTTCAGGTAATTCTAAAAACCCTAGAAGATAATCAAATTCAAATTTTTTAGAAAGAATTTTATTAATTGGAAAGAATATTTTTTTATTTTTTTTTGATCTACCAAAATCAATAACAAAAGTATCTCTCAAAGTTTGTAAGTCGCCACCTATCCAAGGTAAGACTTCTCGAAATGGCTTATTTTTTAAGTAATCTGAAAAACTAAAAGATATACTATTATTTCTCCCCAACTCCAAGATCCTTCAATTCTCCAATCAAATCATTCAGTACCTTTTTTGCATCACCAAAGACCATTGAGGTATTTGGCAGATCAAATAAATCATTTTTTATTCCGGAGTAACCTGCACTCATACCACGTTTAATTACAAATACCGTTCTTGCTTCCTGCACATCAAGAACTGGCATGCCATATAAAGGAGAAGAGCTATCATTTTTAGCTTGAGGATTAACCACATCATTTGCTCCTAAAACTAAAACAACATCCGTTGCTGGAAAATCAGGATTTACAACGTCCATCTCTTTAAGTTGTTCGTAAGGAACATCAGCTTCTGCCAAAAGTACATTCATATGTCCAGGCATCCTCCCAGCTACAGGATGAATTGCGTAAACAACTTCAATACCATTTTGCTCAAGTTTTTTTGTCACTTCCCTTAAAGTATGTTGAGCTTGAGCTACCGCTAGACCATAACCAGGAACAATAATTACCTTGTTGGCTGCCTCTAAAGTCAACGCACATTCTTCAACACTGCAAGAAGTTATATTTGTATATTCTCCTGAACCAGAAGAGGCTGTACTTTGTGCAGATAAAGATCCTCCAAAAAGAACTGAGACCAATGATCTATTCATACCCTTACACATTACTTGAGTAAGTATTAGACCTGCCGCTCCAACCATTGCGCCTGCTACTATCAAAAGCTGACTATCTACAACGAAACCTGCTGCTGCTGCTGCAATCCCTGAATAGCTATTTAATAAAGATATAACGACTGGCATATCAGCTCCACCAATTGGCAAAGTAACTCCAATACCTAATAAAGAAGAAACTATAACTAAAAGCCAAATAGAACTTGTATTGCCGTTTATCAAATCAAAAAAAGCTATCAAGGAAGCAATTGCAAAAACAATATTTACAAAATGTCTAACTTTGCTCTGAGTCCATCCTGGAGTTGACAACCAACCCTGTAACTTTGCCATCGCAACAATTGAACCTGTGAAAGTAATGGCACCAACAAATATAGAAACAGATATTGAAACTTCGTTAATAAGTGACTTAAAAAAATCAAAATTTTCTTGGCCAGCAGATAAAGGGAAAATAGCTACTCCTAAGGCCACTAAAAGTGATGACATTCCTCCACAACCATTGAACAATGCCACTGTTTCAGGCATGGAGGTCATAGGTACTTTTTTTGCAAGTATTGCTCCGAATAAGCTACCTATTATTGATCCAATTATTATCCAAATCCAAGACTGAATAGCAATACCAGAAGTGCCTAAATAATAAGAAAGTAATCCTACTACTGATAGCGACATCGCAAATGCAGCTAATCTATTGGCATCCCTAGCTGACTTTACTTTTGACAATCCTTTTATTCCTAAAGCCAGTAAAAGTACTGCTAGAAGGTCAATAACGAATTTAATGATTACAGGTAGATTCATGTTAAAAATTACTTCTTATTTGATGGTTTACGACTAAACATCGCAAGCATTCGATCAGTTACAAAGAAACCGCCTACAACGTTGAAAAGAGCAAATCCAAGAGAAACTGAACCAATGATTAAAAGTGGTACGTTAGCTTCTGCTTTTACAATTAAAGTCAAGGCTGCAAGCATTGTTATTCCTGAAATTGCATTTGCTCCACTCATTAGAGGTGTGTGAAGAGTAGGAGGAACTTTTCCAATTAACTCCAGACCTAATAAACTACCAAGTAAAAGAACCCAAAGAAGACTTACAAAAGACATAATTTTAAAACCTCAATTTTCAAAAACTTTATTTTGAAGAACAACTCCTTCATCGCTTAATAAACATCCAGAAATGAGTTCATCCTCTTTATCTAATTTAATTAGACCATCTTTTATAAATGGTGTAATCAAGGATGTTAAGTTCTTAGCATAAAGTGAACTTGCATCATAAGGAACTGAAGAAGGTAATTCGCCCGCTCCTATAAGTTTTACCCCGTCTTTGATAATAGTTTGATTTGATTTTGTTCCTTCGCAGTTCCCTCCCTGAGAAACTGCTAAATCAATAACTACTGCTCCAGGTCTCATTTTTTCAATCATCGGTGAGTCTATTAAAACAGGGGCCTTTTTACCTAGAACTTGCGCAGTACATATAGCAACATCAGCTTCAGATAAATATTTAGTTAAAGTTGCCTTCTGTTTTGAGAGAAATTCGGGTGTTACAGCTTTTGCATAACCTCCTGCCTCACCTGGCTTTTCCTCAACTTCAGGAAGTTCTATAAATCTTGCTCCAAGGGACTCTACTTGTTCTTTAACAGCAGGTCTAATATCAGATACAAATACTATTGCTCCAAGTCTTTTTGCTGTCGCAACTGCCTGTAAACCTGCAACTCCTCCACCAAGAACCACTACTTTTGCAGGTTGGACTGTCCCTGCTGCAGTCATAAGCATTGGGAAATATCTATCTAACTCACTTGCAGCTAAAAGAACTGCTTTATATCCAGCAATATTGGCCTGTGAAGAAAGAACATCAGAAGATTGAGCTCTACTAATCCTCGGAAGCAACTCTAGTGATAAAGCTGAAATCTTGTTACTATTTATAATCTTAAGAAGCACCTTATTTCCATACGGGTTAAGAAGACCAAGAAGAACAGCGCCTTTCTTTAATTTAGTTAAATTATCCTCTGATGGGGTTTGAACACAAAATATTAAGTCCGCTTCACCCCAAATTTTTTGATCTAAGTTGTTTATTATTGTTCCGCCCGATTCTTCATATGACAAGTCATTAAATCCTGATAATTTTCCTGCTGAACTTTCAATATAAACATCACAACCAAGGCTTTTTAATTTCTTTACCGCTTCTGGTGTAGCTGAAACTCTCCTTTCACCAGAGCTTGTTTCGGAAGGAATAAGTATCTTTGTCAATTTATTTATTTTTTTAACATACTAAATATAAATTGAAGAAAGTCAAAAGTCTTGGATTTTTGTTAAAAATATATTTTCTTTTCTATAAAAAATAGCTATCTAGAATATATAAGTACTAAATAATCCAATGAGTATAAAAGCAATCGAATGTCCTGATGGAGTGTGCCACAGTCATCATGGTGGTCATGCTGTTCCAAGGCAAGCTATGCAGAAAAATCTAGAAAAGCATGGTAAAGACTGGTGCGAGAAATTAGCAGAGAGAATTTATGAAATGTCAGTTGATACTTATTCACAGACAGTCATGCCCAGTCTCCACTCGGCAGGTTGGCAAAGAAGACATTTAGATTGGGAATTTAAGCTGGCAGAAAATGATTCTGAACCTGATGAAGCTCTTGTTGAAGGAATTATTAATGCCACAGAAAGCTTTCTAAGGAGTAGTGAGGTTCATCGATTATTTATTCAAGAATTAGTTCAGGGCACATTCGAGGAAGCAAATGATAAAAAAATAATTTCTAAAGCAATAAAATCTATTATTGAAGAAGAAATTGTTAGTTCACTAAGAGAAAAGAAAGAAACTCTTTTAAAGAAAATATCCGCAAAATTAATATCAGAAGAAAAAGTTAGCGAGGAACTTGCAATAAATTCAGCTAAAGAGGGTTTTGAGGAAGTTGAAAGGCTACTTGCTAACCACAGCGAGGCAGTCTAACTCTATTTCTTTATATTTTCTTTATATTTGATCCAAAAATTGGCTCAAATATAAATTAAAGATTAAATTATTGTTTGGAAGTACAAAGTTGTAACTTATTAGACAATACAGAGGTTCTCTGATGTGTTTACCTATATACAACTTAAATCTTTCAATGGACAATTTCATTAGAAAAAGAATCGACATAGCGACCTGTTGGGCAACCAATAGAATTTCTGCAATGGATACTTTAGAAAGGTATGAAGACAGTTATGCAATCGCAGAAGAATTTAGAGAGTGGATATTACATATTGGAGAAAAGAACGAAAATTTAAAAGATTCTGTTTTAAACTTCCCAAAGGAATTAAAAAAGTTTTTAGACCAAAAAGTCAACGATTGAGTAATAAATCTATCAAGTTAAATCCGCCCTACACTAATTGGGTTAGTTTATTATTATTAATAATGAAATTAGTAAATAAATGGAAAATAAAGAGAAGATTTCAAATGTAGAAAATGTTGTAATTATAGGCTCGGGACCTGCAGGTTACACCGCTGCAATATATGCCGCACGAGCAAATCTTCAACCATTACTTGTAACAGGATTTAATTCTGGTGGAATTCCTGGTGGGCAATTAATGACTACAACATTTGTTGAAAATTATCCAGGTTTCCCAGATGGAGTACTGGGTCCTGAATTGATGGATCTAATGAAGGCTCAAGCAGAAAGATGGGGCACTAATTTATATGAAAGCGATGTAGTATCAATTAATGCCGATTCACATCCCTTTGAATTAAAAACTTTAGAAGGAACAATAAAATCTAACTCAATTATTATTGCAACTGGAGCAAGTGCAAATAGATTAGGCGTAATTAATGAAGATAAATTCTGGAGTAAAGGAATAAGTGCTTGTGCAATATGTGATGGAGCCACCCCACAATTTAGAGATGAAGAATTAGCTGTTATTGGAGGGGGCGACTCTGCATGTGAAGAAGCAGCATATCTCACAAAGTATGGAAGCAAAGTGCATTTGATTGTTCGATCAGAAAAATTAAGGGCTAGCGCAGCAATGGTTGATAGAGTAAAAGCTAATCCAAAGATAGAAATTCATTGGAACACAAAAGTTGACAAAGCGGATGGTACTGAATGGCTTGAGAGAATAGAAACTATTCACTCTCAAGAAGGTAAAGGTGAAATCAATATAAAAGGTCTTTTTTACGCGATAGGGCACACACCTAATACGAAATTCTTGGACAACAAAATTGATTTAGATAATAAAGGCTATATTGCTTGCAAATCAGGAAGGCCAGAAACATCTATTGAAGGCATCTTCGCGGCAGGTGATGTTGTTGATTCTGAGTGGAGACAAGGAGTTACCGCTGCAGGAACTGGATGCATGGCAGCATTAGCTACTGAAAGATGGCTAGCCGATAAAAACTTAGCAAAAACTATAGTCAGAGAAACACCAGAACCAGAAAAAAAGCTTAATTCATCAGATTTTAATGAAGAAGAAGTTAATGAAGATACTTTCGATTCAAATTCTGAATGGCAAAAAGGCAGTTATGCATTAAGGAAACTTTATCACGAGAGTAAAAAACCTATCCTAGTAATTTTTAGTTCTCCTAGCTGCGGTCCATGTCATGTTTTGAAACCTCAGTTAAAAAGGGTAATTAAAGAACTTGATGGTGCAGTTCTTGGCGTTGAAATAGATATTGATAAAGATCAAGATATTGCAAAACAAGCTGGTATTAATGGCACACCAACAGTTCAACTTTTTAAAGAAAAATTATTAAAAAAACAATGGCAAGGTGTTAAACAAAGAAGTGAGTTTAAAGAAGCGATAAAAAATATTATCTAAAGTAACTTTTTATTTATTATTTCTCTTGGGATTATTTTTATTAGTAGTAGGTTTAGCACCGCCTGCATTCCTCTCTCTATAAGTTATCCTCCCTCTAGAAAGATCATAAGGACTTATCTCAACTAACACTTTGTCTCCAGCTAATAATTTAATTCTAAATTTAGTCAATTTACCTGCAGCTCTACATAAACATTGATGTCCTTCAGGTTGTTCTAAGGTAACCAAATAAAATCCATTACCCTGCTCTTTTTCTATTACACCTGAAGTTTCAATCATTAATTAATCTTTTACTAAATACATATTATCAGAAAAAGATTGGCCAAAATTGATTTAAAAAAAATTACATACCTAAAGACCTGCAATTCAATTCAAATTGAAAATTTAATTTCATTAATTATTTGAAGTTGTCCATAGTAAAAATTTGCTTTCGCAATTTTTTCTGAATCTTCTAATTGATCAAAAAAAACAAACCCTAGGCTTTCCCATAATGAAGATCCGCAAACATTATTCAATTCATTTTTTGCTTCTTTTGCAAAATTATCTAGTTTTCGTTCAAGGTTTTTAGACTTAGAAACAGACATAGGTCAGTAAAATATATCATAGTACAAATATACTATCTAATTCTAAAATTGCAATATTAAAAAGGTAATCTCTTTTTTTCTTCGATATTAAGATCTGCTTCCATTTCCCTTAATCTTTTAAGTATTTGTTGATAGTACTCCTTTATATAACTCTCTAGTGAGGTCATATCCTCTTTTTTAAGTTCCAATATTTCGTAAGTTTTGCTCATATCAGCATCTAATGATTCACCACTACTAGTTACTTCAGCAAAAGACAATCGCTCAGCAACATTAAGGGAATCTTGAAAAAAGGAAACTACTTTTTGAGTGACACTAATAAGGAAGGGGGAAACTCTAAAAATTTTCGCCTTTTTTTCACTAAATTTTTCACATAAAGATATAACTTCATTTGAATCCCATGCTTTGGGACCTACTAATGGCAGTGATGTTCTGTGAGTTTTTGTATTATTTACTGCTGCTACAACAACTTTCGCCATATCTTGAGTATTCATATAAGCAATTTTAGTTGGAGTCCCACTCATCCAAACTGCTTGACTATCCAAAATTGGGATTGCGAATTGACCAATAACTCCTTGCATAAAAGCTGCACATTTGAAGATTGTATAGTCTAAATCAGATTTTTCAAGAAGTTTTTCAGTGCAAAATTTAATGTCCATTAAAGGAACATTTCTAAACTTTTCTGTTAGGAGGATAGAAAGGAATATTACCCTTTTTACGTTTAAAGATTCGCAAGCATTGAATAAGTTAAGTTTTCCATCCCAATCAATTTCATAAATACTTTTAGGATCATCTGGCCTACTAGTCGCTGCATCAATAACTACTTCAATATCTTGCAATGCATATTCGATATCAAAAGAATTTATTAAATTACCTTTTGTCAGCTCACAACCCCATTCTTGTAGAAAGGAAGCTTTTCTTGGATTTCTTACAAAGCATCTTACTTCATGTCCCTCTTCTATAGCTTGCTTTGCTATTTGTCTACCAAGTGTCCCTGTTGCTCCTACTAAAAGAATCTTCATACTTAAGATTTACTTAACTTTAAGACCATAACTCAAATTGTGATGTATCCGTGAGAATCAGTCTCCCTGAAACTTTAATAACAAAGCACCACCAACTAATCCTATTGGTATAAGTATCCAAAAAACTGCTGCAATACTAAAAATTTCTTTAGCCATAGTAAAATTGAATGATTACTATAATTTACATTCAAAATACATTTATTTGTTAAAAATGTAGATAATTCAAATATCTTGAAAATTTTTGAATATATGAATAATAATTTTAAAAAAAATATAAACATTCCTAATTACTGGAATTGGAATGGTTTTAAAATTTGTTGGAGTGTTACAGGCGAAGAAAATGAGATTCCAATTATCTTTCTCCATGGATTTGGAGCAAGTCGAAAACATTGGAGAAACAATTTAGAGTATTTTGAAAAAAAGAATTTTGCCTGTTATTCTTTGGATTTAATAGGATTTGGGGATTCAGATCAACCTGGGATTAGGCAAATTGGAAAACTAAATAATGAGATTTGGTGTGATCAAGTGAAAGACTTTATTGCACAGGTAATAAGACCAAAGAATTCTGGAAAGGTAATTCTTATTGGCAATTCCCTTGGATCACTAGTTGCTTTAACATGTGCTGTTTCATTAGAGGATCAAATTTCAACAGTTATTGCATCGCCTTTACCAGATCAAATTCAAGAAAATAAAAAGTTCATAACAAAAAAATCATCATTTAAGAAATTTCAAGATAGCTTCATAAAAATATTTTTTTTGTTTTTCCCTTTGGAGATTATTTTATTTTTAATAACTAAATTAGGGGTTATTAAACTGGGACTAAATTCTGCCTATTTCAAAAAAGATAATATTGATAGCGAACTAATAGATTTGGTAACAAAACCAGTTTTAAGGAGAACTTCAGCTAGATCATTAAGAGCAATGTGTATTGGAATGTCTTCTAGAGATGAAAAATTTAAAGCTTCTCACCTTTTGAGAAAACTTAGCGCCTCAAAAAAAGTTCCTTTTCTGTTAATTTGGGGCGAAAGAGATAATTTCATACCTTTGTTTGTTGGTAAAAAGATTGCAAATTTCCATAGATGGGTAAAATTAAAAATAGTATCCAACTCAGGTCATTGTATCCATGATGAAGACCCTTCGGTATTCAATAGAATTTCTTATGAATGGATTAGAGATTTAAAAACCTTTTAAAATATGAAACATACATTATCAGTTCTTGTAGAAGATGAATCTGGAGCCTTGAGTAGAATCTCAGGTCTCTTCGCTAGAAGGGGATTCAACATAGATAGCCTTGCAGTAGGACCTGCAGAATCTAAAGGGATTTCAAGGTTAACAATGGTAGTAGAGGGTGATGATGAAACTCTTCAACAAATGACTAAGCAACTTAATAAGTTATTTAATGTTCTGGGAGTTGTAGATTTTACTAATCTCGCAGCTGTTGAAAGGGAATTGATGTTACTAAAAGTTTCATCGAAAGAAGATACTAGGAGTAATATCCTTGATATAGTACAGATTTTTCGTGCAAAAGTTGTTGATGTATCAGATATGGCCTTAACTCTCGAGGTAGTTGGAGATCCTGGGAAGTTAGTTGCTCTAGAGAAATTACTCGAGCCATACGGCATCCTTGAAATAGCAAGGACAGGTAAGGTAGCTCTTAAACGCTCTTCAGGAGTTAATACAGAAATGTTGAAAATAAATAAATATTCTCTAGAAATTTAATTAGATATCTGTACTGCCTTGATGTAGTCTTCTTTATTGATTTTTTCGAGTACGTCTAATCCTTTAATAATCTTTCCAAAAATCGAATATCTTCCATCTAGTTCTGGGATCTTAGTCGTTACAAAAAAAAACTCTGTAGATGAAGACTTATTCTTACCGCTTTTAACCATAGCGATTGATCCACTCTCAAAAGTATTAACTAAATTTACTGTTTCACTAGGATTTTTTATTTGATAGTTATATCTTGGTTTTATTTCTTCTTTAAATTTTATTTCTAAAGGTATTGTTGGACTTGTCTTATTCAGAATTAGTTTTCGTTCTATATAAAATTTATTTTCTGGATTAACGCCGCCATGTATAAACCTAATTTGGGGATAATTTATTATTTTATAAAATTTTTTATTTTCATAAATATTATTATCTATGTTTTCCAGAAAATTAGATACTGTTACTGGGTTATCTTTACCAAATAATTTTACCTCAAAATCACCTTTTGAAGTTTTAAAATTAACTACTTTATTACTCTGAATACAACTAAATTTAAGTTTTTGGCAGTAATAATTTGAATCAATCTTACTTTTATAACTACAAGCTTGAACCAAAAACAAAATCTGTATAAAAGATAATGTTTTTAAAAAATAATTTTTTTTTATTTTAAGCCCTCCAAATTAACATCTAAAAATTTAGCTAGACGAGCTCCTTCTTCTTCAACCTGAAGGAGTGGTTTAAGTTCACCTGCTCCGCTTAAAGGCAGAGGTTTTTTTCTACCTTTCAATACTAAAGCAATTCTTCTTCTAGGATTAAATCCCTCACTTATATCCAACTTAACAGATTTAATTTCATCAAAATTTAATTTAACTGCAACATCTTTAAATAATCCCTTTCTTTTTATTTCTACAGATTTTGAGGATTTATCAAAATAATTACTTCCTGAACCAAAGTTTATGTAAACCAGATACCACAAGTAAAAATTTAATAAATTAGCTATAACTCCGTATGCCCCCATAATTATTCCTTGAGGGATAAACAACAAAGTTGAAGGATTTCCTAATGGCAATAAATCCCTTCCTGTGTAGCTAGATATAGAGGCCAAAAGAAAACCAATACCTCCTATAGTCAACATTCCTCCAATAATATAATTTGAAATTTTTCTTGATCCACCAATTTTTTGTTCGATTTTATCGAATGACGTGAGGTCTGAATTCATTTTTATCTTTTTAAGAGCCTAATTCAAATAATTTAACAAACTAAGGGAGTATTCTTACCTAATTTTTAATAAAAAAGTCAGGAAAGCTTTACAAGGCATTTCAGATATACAAATATTTCCCCACATTACTCTCAATCTTTGTTACAGTCACTGCGTATCCCGAAGCTAAAAACGATTTCTCATGACGATCGCAGTTGGTAGCGCCCCACAAAGAGGATGGTTTGATGTCCTCGATGATTGGTTGAAGCGTGACCGCTTTGTATTTATTGGTTGGTCCGGACTACTTCTACTTCCTTGTGCATATCTTGCTATAGGTGGTTGGTTTGTCGGAACAACATTTGTTACCTCTTGGTACACACATGGAGTTGCAAGCTCATACCTTGAAGGTTGTAACTTTTTAACAGCAGCTGTAAGTACCCCTGGTGATGCCATGGGACACAGTCTTCTATTTTTATGGGGTCCTGAAGCCCAAGGTAGCTTCGTAAGATGGCTACAGCTTGGTGGACTTTGGAACTTCGTTGCATTACATGGAGTATTTGGCCTAATTGGTTTTATGCTTAGACAGTTTGAAATTGCTGGCCTTGTTGGAATTAGACCATACAACGCTCTAGCATTCTCAGCAGTAATTGCAGTATTCACAAGTATTTTCCTTATTTATCCTTTAGGACAGCATAGTTGGTTCTTCGCACCTTCATTCGGTGTTGCAGCAATCTTCCGTTACATTCTGTTCATTCAAGGTTTTCACAATATTACTTTGAATCCATTCCACATGATGGGTGTTGCTGGAATTCTTGGTGGTGCTCTACTTTGTGCTATCCATGGAGCTACAGTACAAAACACTTTGTATGAAGATACAAGTATTTATACAGATGGTAAGGTTCAAAGTTCAACATTTAGAGCTTTTGACCCAACTCAAGAAGAAGAAACTTATTCAATGATTACAGCGAATAGATTCTGGAGTCAAATCTTCGGTATTGCTTTTTCAAACAAGCGTTTCTTACATTTCTTGATGCTATTTGTACCTGTTATGGGTATGTGGACATCTTCAATTGGTATTGTCGGCTTAGCACTAAATTTAAGAGCTTATGATTTCGTAAGCCAAGAAATCCGTGCAGCAGAAGATCCAGAATTTGAAACTTTCTATACAAAAAATATACTTTTGAACGAAGGTATGCGAGCATGGATGTCTTCTGTGGATCAACCACACGAAAACTTTGTATTCCCTGAGGAGGTTCTTCCACGTGGAAACGCCCTTTAATAATTTATTAAGAGCTCCAAACCAAAGCATTGAGGAAACTGGCTATGCCTGGTATGTAGGTAACGCTAGATTAATCAATCTATCTGGACGTTTATTAGGAGCTCACATTGCTCACTCTGGACTAATAGTCTTTTGGGCGGGAGCAATGATGCTCTTTGAGGTTAATCATTTTACTTTTGATAAACCAATGTGGGAGCAAGGTTTAATCTGTATGCCACACGTTGCGATGTTTGGCTATGGAATAGGTCCAGGTGGTGAAGTTACTGATATCATGCCCTTCTTCCAAGCAGGCGTGGTTCACTTGATAGCTTCCGCTGTACTTGGTTTTGGTGGTATTTACCATTCATTAGCTGGTCCAGAAAAACTTGAAGAAGATTTTCCATTTTTCTCAACCGACTGGAGAGATAAAAATCAAATGACAAATATCCTCGGATATCATTTGATTGTTCTGGGTGTAGGTGCACTAGCATGGTCAGTAAACTGGTGTTTTATTGGCGGTGCATATGACACATGGGCACCAGGCGGTGGTGAAGTCAGACTTGTAAATCCAACCTTAGATCCAAGAGTTATTCTTGGTTATTTATTCAGATCTCCATGGGGAGGAGCCGGTTCAATAATCGGTGTTAACTCCATTGAAGATATTGTTGGTGGACATGTTTACGTGGGTATTACTGCAATTATTGGAGGAATATTCCATATCTTTACCAAACCTTTTGGATGGGCAAGAAGAGCTTTTATCTGGAATGGTGAGGGACTATTAAGTTATGCTTTAGGTGGAATTTGTGTAGCAAGTTTTATTGCTTCAACTTTCATCTGGTTTAACAACACTGCTTACCCTTCAGAGTTTTATGGCCCAACAAATGCTGAAGCTTCACAGGCTCAAAGCTTTACTTTCCTAGTGAGAGATCAAAGAATTGGAGCTAACGTAGGTTCAACAATGGGACCAACAGGTCTAGGTAAGTATCTCATGAGATCTCCTACTGGTGAAATTATATTTGGTGGTGAAACGATGAGATTTTGGGATTTTAGAGGACCGTGGTTAGAGCCCTTAAGAGGACCTAATGGATTGAGCCTTGAAAAAATCCAAAATGATATTCAGCCTTGGCAAGTAAGAAGAGCAGCTGAATATATGACTCATGCTCCAAACGCTTCTATCAACTCTGTTGGTGGAATCATTACAGAGCCTAATGCTGTTAACTTTGTTAACTTAAGACAATGGTTAGCTGCGGCTCAATTCTTCCTAGGATGGTTTACATTTATTGGTCATCTTTGGCATGCTGGACGTGCTAGAGCAGCCGCTGCTGGTTTCGAAAAAGGAATCGACAGAAAGAGTGAACCAGCTCTAGAAATGCCTGATTTAGATTAATTTCTATCTCAAATAAAAAAACCCTATCAGAAGATAGGGTTTTTTTTTGATCAATTTTATTATCTATATAAATTTTCTCTAAGCCATGGCAAACTTAATCCCATTACATTACTGAAGCAACCCTCTATTTTTTCTATATATTTACCACCTATACCTTCCAAGGCAAATCCTCCGGCGCAATATAAAGGTTCATTTGTATCTACATAACTCTTAATTTCCCAATCTTTCAAATTAGAAAAATAAACTCTTGAACTTACTGTTTTTTTTATTATTTCAGTGATTTTAAAAATTTTGGAAGTTGAATCAAAATTCCCAATTATTAGAGTATGTCCAGTATGTAAAAATCCAAATTCTCCAGACATTTTTTTCCATCTTTTAAATGCTTCCTCTTTATTAGATGGTTTTCCATAAGCTTCTCCTTTAAATTCAAAAATTGAATCGCATCCAAGTATTTCCAAAGGACCATAATTAAATTCTTCTGGCAATGATATGTTTTGAATATTTTCAGATATATTACTTGCCTTTTGAAAAGATAATTCCAAAGCTAAATTAAATATATTCTTTTCTTGAATAGTAGTTTCATCAAAGTCACTAGATTTTTGGATAAATTCGATTTGACAATTTTCTAGTAATTTCTTTCTAGATTGAGAAGCAGAGGCTAGAATTAACACAAATTTTTTAACAAATTATAATTCAATTTAATAATTAATAAATTTTAAAATTAATATAAATTACTAATGGAGTTAGAAACAAAATTACATGAAATAAAGAAACCAATAATGGTACTAGGCACTTCCAGTGGAGCAGGTAAATCGTTAACCGTTACTGCTATTTGCAGGATTCTTAAAAATTTAGGAGAAGAACCAATACCTTTTAAAGGACAAAATATGAGTAACAACGCTTGGGTTGATTGGGAAGGTGGAGAAATGGCATATTCACAAGCATTACAAGCTTTTGCTTGTGATATTAATCCCTCTGCAGAGATGAATCCCATTTTAATAAAACCGCAAGGAAACTCAATAAGCGAGGTGATACACCTTGGCAAAAGCATAGGGACCACAACTGCACAAAATTACTATAAAGATTGGTTTATTCCAGGCTGGGAAGTAATTAAAAAAAGTTTAAAGTCTATTTACGAACGGAATCCGAATTGCCGTTTAATTATCGAAGGAGCTGGAAGTCCGGTAGAGATGAATTTAATTCATAGAGATCTGACTAATTTAAGAGTTGCTAAGTATTTAAATGCAAATTGTATTTTGGTTACTGATATTGAAAGGGGAGGCGTATTTGCACAAATAATTGGTACTCTTGAATTAATGAAGCCTGAAGAAAAGAAGCTTATTAAGGGAATTATCATAAATAGATTTAGAGGAGACCTTTCATTATTTGAAGATGGAAAAAAATGGATAGAGAATAAGACTCAAATCCCTGTTATTGGAATTATTCCATGGTTAAATGATTCATTTCCGCCAGAGGATTCTTTAGATTTAATAGAAAAAAAATCACTTTCTAAAAATCCTGAAATCAAAGTTGGAATTATAAAATTACCATCTATTAGTAACTTCTCGGATTTTGATCCACTAGAAAATGAAGAGACAATTTTAATTGAATGGATTAAAAAATCACAAAACTTAAGTAAGTATGACTTCATTATTCTGCCAGGCAGTAAACAAACGATTAAAGATCAACTATTTCTTGAAAATTCTGGCTTATCTCAGGATATAAAGGACTATTCAAAGAACGAAGGAAATATTATTGGAATATGTGGAGGTTTACAAATGTTAGGGACTACACTTGAGGATCCTTATTTTAAAGAGGGTTCCAAAAATTATTCTGAACAAAAAATTAAAGGTATTGGATTACTACCATTAAAAACTACTTTCTTAAAAAAAAAATTAACACGTCAAATCAACTCTAAATCTATATGGCCACAACAATCAGAAATTAACGGATTTGAAATTCATAATGGTCAAACAGTTTTAGATGACATCCAAAGTTCATTAAAGATTAATCCTATTTTTGAAGATTCAGATCTTGGTTGGTACAAAGAAAATAATAAAGGCGGAACTATTGCAGGAACATACATTCATGGGATCTTTGAAAATGACAGTTGGAGAGCACAATATATTAATTTAATAAGGAAGAGTAAAAATCTACCAATATTAAATAAAAAATCAATATCTTATAAAGAGAAGAGACAATCCATTATTGATAATCTTGCGAATGAATTCCACAAACATTTAAATCTCAAATCATTTTTAAGTTGAAAAAAAGAAACATAAAAATTTTATGGCAAAATAATAAAGAAACATTTGTTTCAGAGGGAGATGACTGGTTTTCCTCTGCTGAAAAAGCAGGTTTAGAAATACCTACTGGCTGCCTCACAGGAAGTTGTGGAGCCTGTGAAATAGATGTAAATGGTGAAACAGTAAGGGCTTGTATTAGTGCTATTAAAAACAATAAAAAATGCATATTAAAGGTTTCTTTAACTACAGATCCCTTTTGGGAAAACTAGGTATCATCTTTTTATTAATGTGATCCTAAATTTAAATCTTAATAAAGCATAAATCGACTTAAGATTGTTAAACTAGAAATTTTTAAAATTCATGCTCTATTAACTGGAATAATTTGAACTGATATGAGGATTTCAATAAAGGTAAAAAATATGCAAAAAAAAAGACCCCAAATTTCCTGGGGTCTTTGATGGTTTTACTAAATCAAGTGTTTCCTTGTTTCCACTGTTTTAGATAACCACTCCTTCACACTTGATTAACCTATGCCATACATTTCTTTTTCGTGGAAGTGGCAAACGGAATGTTACTTAACTGTCATATGTGCAAGTTTTCCACTTTAGTTTGTATGGCCAAAAAAAACCCTAATTTAGAGAAAAGGGTGTTTACTTAACAGAAATTTGTGTGTATGGAGATTCTGATACATAGAATCTACTGACAAAAGGTATCAAATTTCTAAAGTATTAATTACTAATTCTTTTCCCTAAATATATAAAGATTTGAAAACTGGTTTTTAGTATCTACTATTGCAATAATGGTTGAAATCAGATTCCATCCTGCAGAATTACGTTTTTTCATAATTGCTGCAAGTTCGTTTTCTTCTCTTTGAGTATTTGCATTTCCAACTGCGTAATATATGTCAAGATCATTTTATACTTTTGCCATTTTTTAAGTTGATGCTTTATTCAGAATTAATATTACTCAATCTTCCATCGTTACTGGGAAAGATTCGATAGGGTTGTTTAAAATAAAACTTTTATGGTATTACCTTCACCCCAAATTGCGATTGGATTACTGCTTATAAATATTGGAATAGTCGTTACTTTTGATATCAAAATTGATCTATTTAAAAGTAAAGAGTAAAAGAAAAAAGTTGGATATTTGGGAAAAATCTATAATAATTTGATCAAATAATAATTGTTAATAATTAGATTAAGAATAAAAAACACCCTGCAATAAATCCACTTAAATGACCTAATAAACTTACCCTTGGCAAAAAAGAGAAAATCAAACCTATGAGGCATATTGTCTTTAACATATTTTGAACTTCATAATTGGATTTAAAACCAATTTCTTTGCCTAAAAAATATTTCTTTCCATAAAAAGAAGTTAATAATAAGAATCCAAATAAAGCATAAATTATTCCACTAAATCCTAAAGCGGCATAATTCGGATAAATATTAAAATACGATAAGATCTTTTCATAAACCCAGATAATAAGAAAATTTAAAAAAGGACAAATTAAAATAAATTTCAAATAAAAAAATCTGTTTTTAATTCCAAGTCTCATTAAAAAATATCTAGTGATGATAATTCCACCGAGATTACTTAATAAATGATTTAAATCTGCATGAGTTAGGATTGATGTAAAAATCCTATGGGGTTGAACACTTATTAATCTTGGTGCAAAGTAAAAATATTCTTTATCAATAACTCTAATTTGATCTGTAAAAATAAAAACTGAGATTAATAAAAATCCAGTTACAAGATACTGCCAATCATATTTTGATATTGAATTATTAAAAGGCATTTTTTAGTTTTAAATTAAAAAAATATCTCCTAAATAGAAGAAAAGAACCTAACAAGGGTCTTTATTAATATCTTAATTTATTTTGCCTTTAGTAAACTTTGCAATGAGAACTTGCTGGGTGATCAATACATTCTTTTTCCCAATAATCTTGTCTATGATCTTTAGGTAGTTGATAATTAAAATCATGCATTCTCCAAATATCTGAAGTTGCATTTCTAAGGGCAGTTAATGTAGTGGTGAGTCTCATAAACCTCTTATCTCTACTTCTTAATTATCCTCCTATTCAATTAGAATTAATAGAGTATTAATACCCGAGTATTAGTGCTTCATGGTTGCCGCGAATATCTTTTCCCATTCAGTAGGAGTAGAAATAATTCAGGAGTCAAAATCACTTCATCGACTTTGTGGACAACGATGTGCATAAGACTCGAAGAGGGCAAACAAATGCCCTCTTATTTTTTTAATTTTATTAGAACTTTTTGTTAAAGAATTAAACTTATTAAGGGAAAACATACTCTTTCTTATTAGAAGGATAATGATAAAATCTCTTTGGATGAGTTCAAAAAGTATTTTGGCAAGATATGAGCACTAAATGGGATGACAAATCTTGGCAGAAAGATTTCTTAAACATGAAGTCGCATTCTCTTTCAGATGCAAAACTCTTAATGGGAGGTATAAAGGGATTAAAAGATGCATGGCGTCTAGGTTTTCTACATGTTGAATACGAAAGATTGAAGAAAATACAGGAGGAACAGCAACAGCAATGAAAGAAAAAATAAACTGGCAGAAAGAATTATTAGAAAGTGGAAAATTTAATGATCAATTTTCAAAAAATCTTCTAGAATATGGAGCAAAAAACTTTATGCAAGGAATCTATCTTGGATATATGTATTCCAGATGGAGAAAAATAAGAGGTTTAGATAAAGATGATCCAGTAGAAAATACAGGTCAAATGCAATCATCATTCAAAGAGTTTGAAAAAAAAATCAAATAATGATGATACGTACTTTCCTTTTAAAAGAATTCGAATCACCTCATTATTTACAAGTGATCTCAAGGCACCCACTAACACCAAACTTCGTCAAACACATATCCACCAACACATCCACCAACACCTATAAAAATAAAACTAACTATACAGAAATTGATATTTCTTAGAACTCTTTTCTATCACTGCAATTTGAATTAGAACTCAAAAAATTAAGAGTGCTAATAATCCTATTAAACCGGAGAGGGTGGGATTCGAACCCACGAATAGTTGTCTATTAAACGATTTCGAATCGTTCGCTTTCGACCTCTCAGCCACCTCTCCTTAGTTATATAGATTATATTTCTGAATTCTATTTTTGGTTTTATTCGACTTTAATCCCAGCCAGCATCTTTCATCAATTTTATAGCAAGAGAATTATTAACACCAAGATCCTCTACAGTAACTTTATCGGGAGTAAATGCTCCAAAATCTTTAACAATAGGATTTTGATTGACCTCCTTCAATGGATGTTCAAAAGTAGGCGCTGCTAGCCCCTTACTACCACTAGGAGATGCTAAATATTCAAGTAGTTTTATAGCTTCAGTTTTGTTTGTTGCGTATTTAGCTACACCTCCAGCACTAATATTTACATGTGCAGGATTAGGAGTAAGGACTGTTGTTTTTTTTGCATATAAAGCATCTCTTCTTCCATTTACTCCAGCTAGCATTCTTGCAACATAGTAATGGTTTACAATTCCTACCCCACACTTTCTCTTAGAAACTGCTCTAACAATAGAAATATCCCCTGGAAAAAAAGGTCTTGATACATTTGAAATCATCCCATTAAGCCAATTTTTTGTTGCTTCTTCACCCTTATTAATTATTTGATTCGCTACTAAAGATTGATTATATGGACTTTTTCTATTCCTCAAACATACTTTTCCTTTTAAAGATGGGTCAGCTAAATCAGTGTAATCATTAATTTTGCTTACATCTACCACCTTTGGATTTGCCACCATAACTCTTACTCTTCTTGTTAGTGCGTACCATTCCTTATCGGTATCTTTTAATCCATCAGGAACATCATTTTCTAAATTATTAGAATCAATCCTTTGTAGCAAGCCCAATTTTGCAGCATTAGTAATTCTTGCAGCATCAACAAGCAAAATTAGATCGGCTTGAGAATTTTTTCCCTCTCTTTTTAGCCTTTCGATTAAGGAGATACCAGCAGCTTCAATTAACCGAACTTTTATCCCAGTTTCTTCCGCAAATTTTTTATATACACTTCTATCTGTGTTGTAATGTCTCCCTGAATAAACTTTGACTTCTTTTTCTGTTGAATTAGCAGGTATATTAACGTTCAATAAAAATGTACATGCCAATGCCGAATAAATTACTTTTTTTAGTTTTTGCACTTTTTAAAAATAGTATCTATGGTTACTTTATACCTATAAAAACTGTTCAAACTTTAAAAGCGAACTTCTATACATTGAGATGTATCATTTTTTATATTCCATATGAATTATTTAATCCATCAGTTATTTAACACTGAAGAAATAAATTTAATAAAAACAGAATTAGAGAAATGTACCCAAAATTGGGAAGATGGGAAAAATACTGCCGGCAGTCACGCTTCAATGGTAAAAAACAATTTGCAATTAAATAGAAATTCTGAAGAATCAAGAAAAAACTCTCAATTAGTAAATAAAAAAATCCTCTCTAACCAATTAATAAAAAGTTTTTCTTTACCTAAAAGAATCCATGGAATAATGTTCACAAAATCATCAAAAAATATGCATTATGGAAGACATATTGATAATCCATACATGTCTTCAGGTAGGTCAGATTTATCTTTTACTCTTTCTTTAACAAATAAAAATTTTTACAACGGGGGAGAATTAATTATTGAAACAATGAATTCAGAAGAGAAATTTAAGTTAAATGCAGGAGAGATTATTATTTATCCAAGTTCTTACTTACATTCTGTAAATGCAGTAACTAATGGCGAAAGATTAGTTTGCGTAGGCTGGATAGAAAGTTACGTTAAATCAACTGAGGAAAGGGAATATCTATTTGATCTTGATGCTGGAGCAAGAGGACTCTTAGCAAAATATGGGAGATCAGATGAGGTTGATTTAATTTTTAAATCTTATTCAAATTTGTTAAGAATACTCGGTAATTAATAGATCATTTTATACAACAAATAGAAAAAGTTATTAGAAATATTTAGAATAAAAATTAAGTCTAAAAGCTAAAAATGCCAAGAAAAAGTTCAATTGCAGTATTCATAGCCGCAACTAGTGCGCTAGCAATTTCGTCACCAGTAAATGCAGGAGGACAAGATTTAGGGGGACTAAAGGAATGGAATACTGATATGTCAATTGATGCAGATTTTATCCTCGATGAAGATGCTCAGAAATTAGCTGATGAAGAAAAAAATTCCAATTTGTGCGTTCCAATAGGTGAAGGTGAAAATTGTTGGTAATAAAAAAGCCCCATTGTATTGGGGCTTTTTTATTAAAAATAAGAAAACCTCTCTTATTGAGGGGTTTTCTTTTATTTAGAACTTAAATACTGTAGTAAGCATTGCTCCGAAGATATCCTGGTCGGTTGAGGACTCAACATCAGTTCCACCCCATATAGCAGGAGTAATAGTAATGGAATCGTTAGGCTTAAATGAATAGTATGCTTCCCAAAGGAAAGGTTCAACTTCATTTAAAGTTCCAGTAGTTACTGATGTAGCCTTGACAGGTTGTCCTAAAGCGAAACCTATTCTATCGTCAGCTTGGATCATATCCTGCCAACCTAGTCCAACAAAATATCCAGAGCCTTCTGATACATCTAGAGGATGATTATCAAAATTAATTAAATCATAACCAAGTGATATTTCAGGCATAGCAGTACCTGCATCTTCTGGTCTCCAGTAAGCTCTTATTGCATATGCATCAGCATTAGCAGATGATCCCAATTTGGTGGAATCACCAACATTACCATGAATAAGTTCTGTTGAATAATACTCATGGGCATCCCATCCAGCATGTTGCTTGGAGTAAGTTACAGAAGCATGATACTGTGGCTTTGTAAAAGCAATCATAGTATCAATTTTGCTCTTATCACCATCAGTTAAGATTCCAGAAGTTGATAAACTACCTTTACCAACGTAATTTGTGCTCATTGCTAAACCACTATCACCGAATTCATACTTAATTCCAGCACCACCATCAGTACTAGCACCGAATACTGCACCATTACCACCTAGTTTAAATGCTTTTAAGACTCCAGGTTTATAAATGGAAGGAGTTGCTGCCATCATATAGTAGTTTTCTATAGCAGGGCCAACCCAAACAGTTGCGTTATCTCCAAGTGGGAATGTGTACCAGATTTTATCAAGTTTTAACTTGTTATCAGTATTCTTTGCTTCAATATGATAATTACCTGGTTTTTTAGTAAAGTTAGAACCCCATTCACCAGCAGATAATCTCACATAAAGATTATCATCACCTGTAAAACTTGTATTCAAGTTCATCTTATATACATAAGCGAAAGAAAGAGCTTCTGACCCGCCTATTGTGTCTCCGCCATCAACGCCACCAACTGCGAAGACAGCTTTCCCATCCATAGCTGTAGTAGATGAAAAAGATCCAGCGTCAAAATTATTTTGTCTGGCTTCTATACCGTCAACCCGACCATTTAGAGTTGCGATATCTTCACTAATTTCATTAGCGAACGTATTGCTATCAAACTTTTTAACTTTAGATGAACTACGACTGTAGCTATCCATTTCTTCAAGATTAACAGCTTCAGTAGCTTGTGCTGCAATCGGAGTTAATAAACCAAAAGCAGTACTCGCAACCAAAAGTTTTTGGAAGAGTTTCATTTTACCTCACACGAAAATGCCCATAGGAATGGGTAATCAAATTGTATCGGAGGTAACTTTTTAGAGAAGAACTATTGGATGCATATCAATGTATAATTTTTTACATAATTCAAATATTCTATCTATAGATTGCTATTTCATTTTTTCTACTAAAGGGAAACCCATAAATTCCCTTTCCTCTACCCATGCAGATGCAACTTCTCTAGCTAGATTTCTGATTTTTTCTATGTATTGAGCACGATCTGTTAC
>MWOU01000112.1 GCA_002025975.1 Prochlorococcus sp. HOT208_60m_813B04 | reverse complement strand
GAAGGTATCGAAAAAAATCAGATGGGCTTTGCTGAAGAGGTCGCATCAATGCAAACAAACTAGT
This sequence comes from Prochlorococcus sp. HOT208_60m_813B04, assembly GCA_002025975.1. Lineage (GTDB taxonomy): Bacteria > Cyanobacteriota > Cyanobacteriia > PCC-6307 > Cyanobiaceae > Prochlorococcus_A. The sequence goes on along the minus strand of MWOU01000112.1, from coordinate 19,353 downwards.
TACTTGAATGATTTGAATAATTTCAATAATTACATAGATATAGATAAAATTAATTCTCAATTAGAGAGAGCAGACATACAAAAAAAAATATTAACTAGAAATATTTATAGGGAATACGAACTTTATCTTAATCTTGTAAGAGATTTACTTTTTATCTCTGTAGAAAAAGGCCTTAATCAAATATATAGTTATCTAACAATTAATGATAATTTTTTAATTGAAAATGAATTCTATAGTCTTTTTGAAAAAAAAATAAGTAAATTAATATTTACGAATTTGCCCTTTTTAACAGTAGAACAATTAAAAATAAATGATATTGAAAAAAATATAAATAAGGAAATTAATTTTACTATTTTTGATAGTTCCACAAAAATAAAGGATGATCAAAAAGAAAAATTTCAATATGAAAATGGTTATCAATTCAAAGAACCCACACAGTTCGAGATTACTGAAGACTTTTCAAATACTTCTGAATATTATCAAGCTCATAATTATGAAAAGTTCGTATCACTTGATTTAGATAATAACCACCATAATAATTTTTTTTCAAAAAATAATATTTTTGAAAATTTAGGAATTAAAAAACAATTTATTCCCTCCTTAGTTGAATTAATAGAAGAAGAAAAGGTGGAAAAACCAAGATATCAAGAAAAAGAAAATATAAATCAAATGGATAATTCACAAAAAAATCAGAGTCTTAATAATTTTGATTTAATAGACAAGTCATTGGAAAATTTATTATTGAATCTTTCATACAATATAAACCGAGAATTATTCAGGGCAAATCTAATAAAAAAGATGATATCTAAAGATTCCTTTGATTACTTAGTAGGCAAAAATTTTATGATAAAACATCCATATCCTTTTGTAATTAATTTCGAATTAAACTTAAATCGGTCATCATTAATCGGCAATAATTTCCCAAGCATTATTTTCTTCAATATATCTTCTGTTGAGTTAGAGTTTAAAAATTTAAATCTTTCTATTCAAAGGAAAAAAATAAATGAGCTAAAAAATAAATTTCAGCGTTTGATTAAAAAAGAGAAATATTGGAGGCAAAAAGAAATAACTTTGAATAAAATACGTTGAAAAAATAACTCTTTTTTCAAATGTGACTATTAGTGAGAATAATAATAAATTAATTAAAGATTGGATAAGACCTCTTCAAAAATCTCTTACTATTGAAACTGAAAACAAATTTATTAATACCTTAGGAAGAGAAAAATATTTTAATGATTATTTGCATGAATCATTAAAAAATCTAGATAATCTAAATGTCTCAGACAAATATTTAAGGATATTTTATGAATTTTCTAAAAAATATAACGAATATAATAAATTAGATGAGAATCAAAGAAAAAGGTTAATTATAGATACAAGAAAAAATCTTTATAAACTAGGTAAAACCCTAGAAACAGAGAGTTCAAATAATATTTCTAATAATGTTTTTCTGAATAAAGCTGATTCAAGTTTGTCTTTTGATTCGGATATCTCATTAATAAAAAATGTAGGAAAAGTTTATAAAAATAAGCTTAATGAATTAGGGATATTTCATATAAAAGATCTAATTAATTATTTTCCACGAACATATCTAGACTATACGAATAGAGTAAAGATAATAAATTTAAAACCAGATAATTTATACACGTGCATCGCAAACGTTAAAAGATTTTATATTCATAAGAGTAAAAAAAATAGTAATTTATCCATAATGAATATTGTAGTCTCTGATGAAACGTCTTCAATAAAGGTTACAAAATTTTTTTTAGGAAGAAGATTTAGATCTTACTCTTTCTTCACATCTCAAAAAGATTTGTATACTACTGGAACAAAATTAGCAATTTCCGGGAAGGTTAAATTGACAGAGTATGGCAAAACTTTTGTAGATCCGCAGATTGAAATTCTTAAGGATAATAATGATAATTTTAATTTCTCAGGCAAAATATTACCCTTGTATTCATTAGGAGAGGCATTATCAAATATGAGTTTTATAAAACTTATGAAAAAGGTACTAATTTATGCAAAGCAATATCCAGAAATTTTAAATAAAAAGCAACTTGATTCATTATCTTTATTATCAAAAGGAGAGTCGTTGATTAATATTCATTTTCCACAAACTCAAAAGGCACTTATTGAGTCAAAAAAACGTTTGGTTTTTGATGAATTGTTCCTTCTTCAAATAAAGTTCCTACTTAGAAAAAGAAAGACGAACAAAAATGTAACTTCCCAACAATTACCTCAAAAGAAATTTTTGTTAAAAGAATTTTTAAATACTTTTCCTTTTAAATTAACAAAATCTCAAGAAAATGTTTTAAATGAAATTAAGAAAGATTTATCTAATCCTGTACCAATGTCTAGATTGCTGCAGGGAGATGTGGGAAGTGGTAAAACCATAATTGCAATAGCATCTCTTTTACTTGTCATTGAAAAAAACCTGCAAGGTGCATTTATGGTGCCAACTGAGGTATTGGCAGAACAGCATTATAAAAATTTATTAAAATATATGAACCCCCTTTTAGTCTCTGTTGAACTACTTACTGGGAATACTCCTCAAAAAAAGAGAAAAGAAATTTTCTCTAATTTGAAAAATGGATTAGTTGATATCCTCGTAGGTACTCATGCATTATTTGAGGATAAAGTCATCTTTAATGCATTAGGTATGGTCATAATTGATGAACAACATAGATTTGGAGTTACTCAAAGAAATAGATTACTAAATAAAGGAGAAAACACTAACTTGTTATCAATGACAGCAACCCCAATTCCAAGAACTCTTGCGCTTTCCATTTATGGTGATTTAGATGTGAGTCAAATTACAGAACTCCCTCCAGGGAGAATTCCTATAACTACAAAAATAATTTCAGAAGATGATTTAACTAACTTGTTCAAGATCGTTGAAGATGAGATCAATAAGGGAAAGCAAGCTTATGTGATTTTGCCACTTATAGAAGATTCAGAAAAAATGAATTTAAGCTCCGCAAAGAAAACATTCAAACATTTATCAGAAGAGGTCTTTTTTAACAAAAAAGTTGGATTATTACATGGCAAATTAAGTTCTCAAGAAAAGAATGATGTGATTAATTCTTTTTTAAAGAATGAAATTAATATATTGGTTTCAACCACTGTAATTGAGGTTGGCATTGATGTGCCTAACGCCACAATTATGATTATTTATAATTCGGATAGATTTGGATTGTCCCAGTTACATCAATTAAGGGGGAGAGTGGGTAGAGGATCAACAAAATCTTTTTGTTATCTGGTAACCCCCGATAAAAATGGATTAGAAAATAAAAGACTTTGTGTTTTGCAAAAATCTAATGATGGCTTTTATATTGCTGAAAAAGACTTGGAGCTTAGAGGACCAGGCCAGATTTTAGGATACAGACAATCCGGATTGCCTGATTTTGTACTGGACAATTTACCTAATAATAAATTTCTTATTGATAAGGCTCGTGAAGAAGCTTTTAAGGTTGTTAGTGATGATCCTGATTTAAAAGAAAATATTGTTTTAAGGAATATACTTATTGATAATTCTGATAATAAATTCATTCATGATTTCTTAAATTGAAAACCATCATTGTAATTTTTGATATATATGCCACTATAAATCAATTGCAAATTTCAATTGAAAATTTGGAATAAAATACCAATTAAAGATAATGGGGATAAATTAATAGCTATACCTAGCTACTTAAAGTTTTTAGATCCCCATCCTTACTCTCATTTAGGAGCTCCTTACAAAGATAAAACTTCTATTTGGAAATTAAGAGAGGAGGTCGTAAATAGATTAGTAAAAGCAAATGATTATTTGATATCAAAAAGCAATTTTAACCTTTTAATATATGACAGTTGGCGACCTTTAGAAGTTCAGGAATTTATGTTTAAAAGAGCATTTTTATTAGAGTGTGAAGAATCCGATATTAATATTTCTTTTGAAAATATAAAATCTTATCCATCTATTTTAAAAAAAGTTGAAAAATTCTGGGCATTTCCTTCTTATGATTATAGGTGTCCTCCACCTCATTCAACTGGGGGTGCATTAGACGTATGTTTATCAGACAAAGACGGGATTCTTGTTGAAATGGGAAGTACGGTTGATCAAATGGATGAGACCTCAAATCCTTATTTTTATGGAAATATAAAGAATCAAGAAGCAATTATTTGGAATAGTAGGAGAAATTTATTAAGGGAAATTATGACTAAATTTGGTTTTGTTCAACATCCAAATGAATGGTGGCATTTTAGTTATGGTGATCAATTATGGGCTTGGAAAAATAAAAAAGAAAATGCTATTTATGGGAGAATTTAAATTCTATTTAATCTCATTTAGTAAGTTTAAAATAGAGCTTTCATCTTGGGTATTTATAAAATCTCCGAAATCCAAATCTAAATTACTCTTCCAATTGTCAAATAATGGTCGAAGAGTTTTTTCTAAATCGTTAAGTTCCATTCTTTGTAAAAATGGTTTTGCTAACCTTTGTAGGTTTTTACTTCCCCCTAACCATAATTGGTATTTGTTTTGCCCACTCCCAACGAGTGCTAATTCAGCCATATAAGGTCTGGTACATCCATTCGGACATCCTGTCATTCTAAATAATATTGTCTTTTGTATTTTTAGATCTAATAGTAATTTTTCAATTCTTTTTAGTACATCAGGTAATATTCTTTCAGCTTCAGTCATCGCAAGACCACAAAGTGGTAAAGCAGGACAGGCCAAGGCATGTCTTTGTATTTCATTAATGTTTTCTAAATTTTCGTATCCAATTTTTGATAGAGATTTTTGAATTTCACCTTTGTTTTTATAGGCGATATTACAAAGTAAAATATCTTGATTAGGAGTGAGTCTTAAATCTAAATTAAATTTTTTAACAATACTTGTAATGGTATTCTTCTTCTCTCCAGATAATCTCCCTGACAATAATGGTAAACCTACGAAATAGGAGTTTTTATTTTGTTTATGCCAACCTAGGTAATCAATAAGAACTTTATCTGGTTCTTTTCTGATTTTTTTAATTTCTTTTTTGAAGTACTTTTCAAAAAGTATCTTTTTAAACCATTTAATACCTTTTCTATGAAGAAGATATTTCATTCTCGAATTCTTTCTTGACTTTCTATCACCATAATCTCTTTGAATAGCCACAATGCTTTGTATTAATTCATAGACATTAGGTTCTTCAACATATCCAAGTGGATCGGCAATTCTGGCAAAGGTCTCCTCATTATTATGTGTGCGACCCATACCACCTCCTACATAGAAGTTACACCCTTCTAAGTTTCCATCTTTAGAAGTAAAGGCAACCATTCCTATGTCATTAGTAAGAAGATCAACAGAATTGTCCCCAGGAACTGTCACGGCACATTTGAACTTTCTTGGTAAATAAGTTGAACCATAAAGAGGCTCATCTTTTATCCCACTAAAAACATTATCTTTAAATTGGAGCTTCCTAATTGCTTCAATATCTTTGTCAGGCTTTATGGTGTACTCTAAATCTCCATCAGCCCAAAGCTCTAAAAAAGTGCCTTGTCCAGCCATTGGAGTGAGAAGGTCTGCAACTTTTTTTGCTAATGCTCTTGCAATAACATAATCTGGCGAATCAAATGGAGCTGCAGGGGCCATAACGTTTCTGTTTATGTCTCCACATGCAGCTAATGTGGAGCCCATTGAATTTACTATTGTTTGAATTACTTCCTTTAGGTTCTCCTTTCTAATCCCATGCATTTGAAAGGCTTGTCTTGTAGTGGCCCTAAGTGTTCCATTACCTAGTTTGTCTGATAATTCATCTAATGCTAAAAATAATTTCCCAGGGACTTCACCTCCTGGATTTCTTAACCTAAGCATCATTTGCCAATCTTTACTTTTGCCCGGCTTTCTATTTTCCCTGTTATCTTGTTGGTAACTACCATGAAATTTTAATAACTGAACTGCATCATTAGTAAAATGATCGCTTTCATTGACTAATTCTGTGGCAAGTGGTTCCTTAAGAAATTGGCTACTTTTTTTAAAATTTTCAAATTTAGAGACCTCTAGTCCATTTGCTAAACAAACAGTCTCTTCCTTTGCAGAATCTTTTTTCTTTTTTACTTTCTCAACCTTGATCAAAGGACCAAAACATATCTCTTTTTATACATTAGCGAAAAGCTTATTTAACTGGTAGTAAATTATAGTAAGTGAAGTCATATTTTTGTCTTGTCTAAATATTTACTTGAGATAGGAACAGAAGAGTTGCCTGCAAAATTTTCTCATTCTGTTCTAGAGCAATTTAAATCTCTAATAGAATTTGAATTGGATAAAAAGTTAATCAAATTCGAAGATATAGTTGTCACCTCCACACCAAGGAGGATAGTTCTACTTCTCGAAGGTTTAGTTGATTATGCAGAAGATAACATAATAGAAAGAAAAGGACCTAAAGCAAATTCAGCTTATTTAAATGGATGTCCTACTAATGCTGCTTTAGGATTTGCTAATAGCTTAGATATAGATGTAGGTGAGCTAGAAATAAAAAATACAGAAAAGGGTGATTTTGTATTTGGGAAGAAAATTGAGAAGGGATTATCAACAAAAATTTCTTTGTCTTCGATTATTCCAAAATTAGTAAAGAGTCTTCAAGGTCCTCGATTTATGAAATGGGGGGCGGGGAACATAAAATTTTCAAGACCTATTAGGTGGATTGCCTCTATTTATAATGATGAAATTCTTGATTTTGAATTTGATGAATGTGATCCAAAGATCAAAATAAGTAATAAAACAAAAAGTCATAGGCTAATCAATGAAGTTTTAGAAGTTCAGAATCCGGATGATTTTTTTGAATTATTGAAACGAAATAGAGTAATAGCTATTCGAAAAGAAAGAAAAGAAAAAATTGAAAGTTCAATATATCAGGTATCTAAATCTTTAAATCTGAAACCTGACCTTTCAGAAGGATTACTAAATGAACTAACTGATTTAGTTGAATGGCCAGACTTAATTATTGGCAAATTTAGTGATGAATTTCTTGATCTTCCTGTTGAAGTTCTCTCAACAGTCATGAAGAATCATCAGAGATACGTTCCCCTTTTATTGAAAAACGAAAGTTTTTCTAAACTTGATTTAAGCTCTGAAAAAAATATTAGTACAACTTTCTGCGTTATTTCAAATGGTCTTGAAGAATCGAATAATAATATTGCCAAAGGTAATGAGAAAGTATTAAGGGCAAGGTTTTCAGATGCAAAGTTTTTCGTGGAAAGTGATAAAAAAGTTACTTCAATCGAAAGAAATGAAAAGCTTAAATCTGTTTCATATTTGAAAGGACTTGGAAATATATTCCAGAGGGTAGAAAGGATTGAGGAAGTTACTAAAAAAATTCTTAAATTTTTGAATGATAAGTCTTTAGAAGAAAAAAAAATAATAGAAGCTGCTAAATACTGTAAAAACGACTTATGTAGCGAAATTGTTTTCGAATTCCCCGAGCTGCAAGGAATAATGGGTGGCAAATATCTTAAATATGAGGGATTTGGTGAGGATGTTTGCTTGGCTGTCGCTGAACATTATTTACCTTCTTTTTATAAAGATGCTTTGCCCTCCACAAAATATGGTGCAATAGTTTCGATAGCAGATAAGGTCGAAACTTTAATAAGTATATTTATTTCTGGTAAACGTCCCAGTGGATCTTCTGATCCTTATGCTTTAAGAAGAAATTTGAATGGAGTGATAAAAATAATTTGGGATTATGAACTTGATTTACCTTTAGATAAATTATTCAACGAACTTATTGATTTTTGGAAAATCGTATTTCCGAATTTAAACTTCTCAAGAGAAAAAGTATTTAATGATTTAAATGAATTTTTAGTTCAAAGAATTGTTAGTCATCTAGAAGAAATATCACTAAGTAAAGAATTAATAAAGGCCGTTTGCTCTTCTGATGAATTATCTCAAAAAAGATTATTTAATATTGTTGATCTTAAAAATAGGATTAAATCTATTATTAATTTTAACGAAAAGGAAAATTTTGTTGAAGTCCAGAAGGTTATTACTAGGGTAAGCAAATTAGCAAATAATAGTGATCTTTCAAAAGACGTTCTCTCAACAAAAGATTATTTAAACACAAAACTTTTTGAAAAAGATTGTGAATTGAAAGTTTTTGAGTTTATTGGAGAATTAGAAAAAATTTCTTCAGAAGGTTATTACAATTATTTGGAACTTCTAAATTTGTTTGAGATTAATGTAAACACTATCGAGGATTTATTTGATAATGAAAAGGGAGTCTTAATAATGTCAGAGGATTTAAAAATAAGAAATAATAGACTCAATTTGTTGAGCTTAATTAGAAATTATTCTCTAAAAATAGCCGATTTTACACTTTTGAACTCTTAACTTTAATTCCTCCCTTTATTGAATAATTTTCTAGCATTTTTTCTACTTCTTTATTTTCCCTAACAGCACTATCAACGGGTTTATATTTTAGAGGTGCTAGGGCTTTCCCTCTTAAAATCGAACCAAGTGTAAGCATCGTAATTTTAAGTTGCTGTAATGGTTTCATGGAGACAACTCTTTTGTATAAGTAACTATCAAAAGTAAGTCTTTGAACATCCATGTCATCACACATCTCAACAAAGGCTTCTCTAGCAGAATCATTTCTGTAGAAAATATTTTGAAGGATTTCTAGCACCTTATAAGTTGTTCCATATTTTTTATCCCATTTTTTAAGATAGTTTTTTAAATCTTTTTCTGATGGAATTACTTGACCATTTTTTGATGCTTCAACAATTTCTTCAGCACACATTCTTCCGCTTTTTGCAGCAAAATAAATACCCTCTCCAGAACTTTTTGTAACATAACCAGCTGCATCACCAACCAATGCCATTCTCCCAACTACCCTTCTTGGCCTTGGATGCTCTGGAATAGGGTGAGCTTCTACCTTTATTACTTCACCATTAACAAGTCTTTTCTTTGCCCTATTTCTTACACCCTCTTGAAGTCCTTTAATTAATGACTGATTCTTTTGCATGGTTCCAGTGCCCACAGCAACATGATCATATTTAGGAAATACCCACCCATAAAAATCAGGAGAAACATCAGTTCCGACATACATTTCAGCAAGATCTTCGTAGTAACTCATTTCTTCTTTAGGCAATTTAATTCTTTCCTGAAATGCTATAGCAACTTTGTAATCACCTGCATCCATTGCTTTTGCGACTCTGCTATTGGCTCCGTCAGCTCCGATCAAAAGGTCAACAGTAAGCTCTTTAAGTTCCCCTTTTTTGTCTCCATTCGTAAAATCTGAGTAGGAAAGCTTGTATGGCCCTTGATTGTTATCGCCAGTATCAATAGAAGTAACTAATCCATTTATTAATGTAGCTCCAAGATCTGATGCTCTGTTGCGCATAAAGGCATCCATAACTTCTCTTCTACACATCCCAATAAACTCATTATCACTTTTCCCATAAACTCTATCTAAACTTATATCTACTTCTCTATTTGATGGAGATATCATTCTCATATGCCTTACCTTTCTATCAATAATTGACTCAGGTAAATCAAATTCTTCGACCATGCAAAGTGGAATTGCTCCTCCACATGGTTTCGCATTATCTAATTTTCTCTCGAAGAGCCAAGTTTTTATTCCAGCTTTAGCAAGTATTTCTGCCGCACATGAACCACTTGGACCTCCACCAATAACAGCTACCCTCAACATATGAAAAAATTAATACTGTATATAAAAACTACATCTTTTTTGCTTATAAAAGTGCATTTCTTAAAATAATAGTTAATATCGAAATATCTTTTCCAAATTCACTTCTAAATATTGGAACTAAACAAAGATATCGATCAATTTGATATACCACTTGCTAAAAGAACTTACCTAAATAATACAAATGCAACATTATTAAAAAAATTATTAATATTTTCTCCATTTCTTTTTCTTATATCTTCTGTCGCTGCATTACGATTTATTAGAAATGTAGAATTAATACCACTTAATAATCTCAAATTTCAGTTTGAAAGAAATCATGATGCCAGAATTTTAGGCCATCTTCCGTATAACGAAACTCCTAAAGAAAAACTAGTTTTAATTGAGCCTAATATTGAAGTTCATATGGATATGCGGGATTCTCTACTAAAGATGAGAGAAGAAGCCAAAAAGGATGGGATATATTTAGTCTTCTTGAGTGGTTATAGATCAATAAATTTGCAAAACGATATCTTTTATTCTTTAAAATCTATTAGAAATCAAGAAGCGGCAGAAAGAGCTAGAGTTTCAGCCCCTCCAGGGTATTCTGAACATAGTACAGGTTTCGCAATCGATATTGGTGATGCTACTCAAAGAGAGACAGACTTTGAAACGGACTTCGAAAATACTGACGCCTTTAGATGGCTAATAAAAAATGCAGCTAAGTTTCACTTTAAGTTATCGTTCAATAAAGATAATAAATATATAGATTACGAACCCTGGCATTGGAGATATGAGGGGTCAATTGAAGCATTAAAAGTTTTTGAAAACTCAAATAGAAAACTTTAAATCTAATTGATTAATTGATTAATTGATTAATTTATTTATTCAATTAGATTATATTTTTCAAAGTCTTAAAGAGAAAATTCTCATAAATAAGCATACTTTGAGTTAGCCTTAATAAAGTCAATCTAATATTTATATAAATCTTTTAAATGTCATCTTCGATAAAAGAAATTAGGAATGTTGCAATTATTGCTCACGTAGATCACGGGAAGACAACTCTTGTAGATGCATTGTTATCTCAATCAGGAATATTTAGAGACAATGAAGTTATCCCTACATGTGTAATGGATTCAAATGATCTTGAAAGAGAAAGGGGGATAACAATTCTCTCAAAAAATACTGCAGTTAACTATAAAGATACCAGAATTAATATTATAGATACACCTGGACATGCTGATTTTGGAGGAGAAGTTGAAAGGGTTTTGGGAATGGTTGATGGTTGTCTGCTTATTGTTGATGCAAATGAGGGACCTATGCCTCAAACAAGATTTGTTTTAAAAAAAGCATTAGAAAAAGGACTGAGGCCTATAGTCTTTGTAAATAAAATCGATAGACCACGAGTAGTACCAGAAATAGCAATTGATAAGGTCCTTGATTTGTTTTTGGAATTAGGAGCTGATGATGATCAATGCGATTTCCCTTATCTTTTTGGGAGTGGCTTATCTGGTTTCGCTAAAGAAGAGATGGAATCTAATAGTGACAATATGATGCCTCTTTTTGAAGCTATTATCAGACACGTTCCTCCTCCAGTAGGTGACTCTAATAAGCCTCTTCAGCTACAAATTACTACTTTGGACTATTCTGATTTCTTAGGCAGAATTGTAATTGGAAAGATCCACAATGGAACTATAAAAAATGGCCAACAGGCTAGTTTAATTAAAGAAAACGGAAAAACTATTAAAGGTAAGGTTAGTAAGCTTTTAGGATTTGAAGGATTACAAAGAATTGATATAAATGAAGCATTTGCAGGTGACATTGTTGCTGTTTCTGGTTTTGATGACGTTAATATTGGTGAGACCATAGCATGTCCAGATTCTCCTCATCCTCTTCCATTAATCAAAGTTGACGAACCTACCTTAAATATGACTTTTGTTGTCAATGATTCACCATTTGCGGGTAAGGAAGGAAAATTTGTTACTAGTAGACAATTAAAAAATAGATTGGAGAGGGAACTTTTAACAAATGTTGCCTTGAGAGTAGAAGAAACTGATTCACCTGATAGGTTTTCAGTTTCAGGAAGAGGAGAATTACATCTAGGGATATTGATTGAAACTATGAGAAGAGAGGGTTTTGAGTTTCAAATCTCACAACCTCAAGTAATTTTCAGAGAAATTGATAATGTTGAATGTGAGCCGATAGAGACTTTGGTTTTAGATGTACCTGAAGTATCTGTTGGTTCTTGCATCGAAAAACTTGGATCTAGAAAGGCAGAGATGAAAAACATGCAGACAAGTTCAGATGGGAGAACTCAATTGGAGTTTCTTGTACCATCAAGAGGACTAATTGGATTTCGTGGTGAATTTGTTCGAATAACAAGAGGTGAAGGTATCATGAGTCATTCATTTTATGAATATAAACCTAAAACAGGAGATTTTGAAACCAGAAGAAATGGAGTCCTTATAGCTTTTGAGGAAGGTGTGGCTACATTTTATGCATTAAAGAATGCTGAAGATAGGGGAGTCTATTTCATTAAACCTGGAGTTAAAGTTTATAAGGGAATGATAATTGGAGAGAATAATCGACCACAAGATCTTGAATTAAATATATGTAAAACTAAGCAGTTGACTAATATGAGATCTGCAGGGGCAGAAGAACTTGATACTTTGCAGTCACCTGTTGATATTACCCTTGAAAGAGCACTCGAATATATTGGTCCAGATGAAATGCTTGAAGTAACACCGGATTCAATAAGAATGAGAAAATTAAATAAAAAGAAAAAAAATTAATAATTAGTTTCATGAACGAAGAAAGTACAAAAAGTCTTAAAGACTCCCTTGTTACTGCTTTAAATCTTTTTAATAATTGTGAGTGGTATGAGGCTCATGATGCTTTTGAAGAAATATGGAATTCCGTTGATGGTGATGAAAGACAAGTTATCCAGGGAATTTTACAAGTATCTGTTTCTCAGTTTCACTTAAGTAATGGTAATTTAAATGGAGCTACTATTTTGCTTGGAGAAGGTTTAGGTAGAATTAAAAATAGAACCAAGATTAATTTAGGGATTGATCTTGATTCCTTCTGCCGATGTTTGGAAGAATTATTGAAGAAATTGCAAGATAAAGAGTTATTAAATGAAAAAGATAAACCTTTTTTGAAACCTCTTTGTTGAATATAATTATATTTTTATATTCAAATAAAATATTATTTTCTATTTATTTTTTTTTCAAGAAAATAAAAAAACTAATCGATCTCAAGGAAAATGAACCTAAAAATTCATAATGTATCCCATTCAATTAAAGGAAGATTAATTGTAAATGATGTTTCCATAACTGTAAATCCAGGGGAAGTTGTAGGTTTGATGGGACCTAATGGTGCTGGGAAAACTACCACTTTTAACCTTGCAGTTGGGAATATAAAACCTGATAAAGGGGAAATCTTAATGAATGGTAAAAATATAACCAATCTTCCGCTCCCAATAAGATCAAGACTTGGGTTGGGTTACTTAACTCAAGAAGCGAGTATATTTCGAGACCTCACAGTGAAGGATAATATAGATTTGGCTTTACAGAAATCATCTTATGGTAGAGCAGCAATTAGAAATAGAAGAGAACAATTAATTAATGAATTTAATTTGAATAATTTTGTAGACAATTATGGTTATCAACTTTCAGGAGGGGAGAGGAGGAGATGTGAAATAGCCAGGGCACTGACTGTAGGTAGAAAAGGGCCCAAATATTTATTATTAGACGAACCGTTTGCTGGTATCGATCCCCTAGCGGTAAATGATTTAAAGAAACTAATTCTTAAATTAAGTAGTGACGGGGTAGGGATTCTTATTACAGACCATAATGTCAGGGAAACCCTTCTAATTACAAACAAATCTTATGTATTAAGTGAAGGAAAAATTTTAGCTAACGGATCATCAAAAGAATTATCTGATAATCCAATAGTCAAGAAGTTTTATTTAGGAGATAATTTCAAACTTTGAAATCTTTTTGCAAAATAAATTAAAACTTAATTATTAAAGATTTACTCATATAGGAATGATTTAAATTATTATTTGTTTGTCATAGAATATTAAAACCAGGTAAATTTCTTGGATGATACTAGATAATCTTTTTAAAAATTTAATATACGACCCTGTTTCAGTTTTAGGTCTCATAGTTTTTTATATTTTATTACTTAACTTACCAATATCTCTAAGTGCAGTTTTCAAAAAACAGTCTTCTTTTACAGTAAGAATCATAACAATTTTAGTTAATTTATTAATATTTTTACAATTACTTTTTAGGTGGTCAATTTCTGGACACTTTCCTATTAGCAATTTATATGAATCTCTTTATTTCCTTGCTTGGGGGATCACAATGGGACAACTATTGATTGAAAAAGAATACCAATCTCCAATAATTCCCTCAATTGCCATACCAATTGAGTTATTGACCGTTGCCTTTGCTTGTTTTGTGTTGCCTGACGATTTGAAATTATCATCAAACTTGGTTCCAGCTTTAAGGTCAAGTTGGTTAGTGATGCATGTAAGTGTCGTAATGCTTAGTTATGCGGCTTTAATAATAGGTTCTTTACTTTCAGTTTCTGTTTTGTTCATTAACAAAAATAAGCCTCTTCAAATTAGAAGCAGTTCTACAGGTATTGGAGGGTTTAAAATTTCTAATAACTATTCTTTAAATGATTTAGTTGAACCTATTGAATTTTCTCATTCAGAAGAATTAGATACATTAAGTTATCGCTCTATATTAATAGGTTTTGTTCTTTTGACTCTCGGTTTGATTTCTGGTGCGGTATGGGCTAATGAGGCCTGGGGCACATGGTGGAGTTGGGATCCAAAAGAAACATGGGCATTTGTCTCATGGTTATTTTATGCCGCTTATCTGCACATGAGAATAAGCAAGGGTTGGCAAGGACGCAGACCAGCATTATTAGCATCTACAGGTTTTTTAGTGGTTTTAATATGTTATTTAGGAGTTAATTTCTTGGGAATAGGGTTACATAGTTATGGTTGGATATTTGGATGATTTGTTAATCAATCAGAATATTTATTGAGGTTCTGAAAGAACATTCCCTTTTTGAGCTTCTTGCGCAACTTTTCTCAAGTCATCACATCCCTCTTTTAATGTTGGGTAAGCAAACATTCCACTACCTGCAATAAAACAATTAGCACCAGCATCGGCACATTGTGAAATAGTCCAATTTGCTTTTATTCCCCCATCAACTTCAATGTCGACATTTAAGTTTTTTTCGATAATAAAGTTTCTTATCTCTCTGATTTTATTAAGCATTGTTGGTATATAAGCTTGTCCACCAAAGCCTGGATTAACTGTCATAACCAAAACATGATCAACCATATCCATAATGTTTTTAATCATTTCAAAAGGAGTATGAGGGTTTAAAGCAACGGAAGGAGATCCTCCTAGATCTCTTATTCTTCCGAGAACTCTATGCAAATGAATATTTGCCTCGGCATGAGCTATTACTACTCCTGGTTCACCATTCGCCCCTTTAGTAGCTTTTACATAAGATTCAAGCATGGTTTCACAGTTGTATTGGCTCACCATTAATTGAGTTTCAAAAGTGACATTGCAATATTTCCTGCATGCAGCAATCATTTCAGGACCGAATGTAAGATTTGGTACGAAATTTCCATCCATTACATCAAATTGAATTCTATCTACTCCAGCTTCCTCGAGCTCTTTCACACATGCCCCCATATTCGCCCAATCTGCTGGTAAAACTGAAGGAATTATTTGAATTGGTCTATTAGCACCAGTTAAATTTGCTTGATTTGACTCAGTCATTTAATTTTTAAAATATTTAATAAAGATACTATATTTAGTTGTTTATTCCTAATTTCAAGTCACGGCCTGATAAAGTAACAGCTGTAAAGAGTTAAAAAAAGCTTACTAGCATAATAATTCTCATAAAAAATGTCATTTTTTATGAGATCATACTCAAAACCTTTTAGAAAATCCTCAAAATTTAATTGTGAATCAAACTTTAATTCAAGAAATTCTCGAAGTTGTCGAGCAAGCTGCTATTGCCTCAGCAAAACTAACAGGACTTGGTCAAAAAGATGAAGCTGATGCCGCAGCTGTCGAAGCAATGAGAATACGAATGGGCAAAATTGAAATGAAAGGGAAAATTGTTATTGGAGAAGGTGAAAGAGATGAAGCACCTATGCTTTATATAGGTGAAGAGGTTGGTAGTGGAAGTGGCCCAGGGGTTGACTTTGCAGTAGACCCTTGTGAAGGAACTAATCTTTGTGCGAATAATCAAAGAGGATCTATGGCAGTTTTAGCTGCCTCTGATACAGGTGGTCTTTTCAATGCTCCTGATTTTTACATGAACAAATTAGCAGCGCCTCCTGCTGCCAAAGGGAAAGTAGATATTAGAAATTCAGCTACTGAAAACTTGAAGATACTAAGTGACTGCTTGGGTCTTTCTATCGATGAGCTTACTGTTGTTGTAATGGATAGAACTAGGCACAAAGATTTAATTAAAGAGATTCGAGGATGTGGTGCAAAAGTTCAACCGATTTCTGATGGTGATGTTCAAGCTGCGATTGCATGTGGTTTTGCAGGAACTGGAACACATTGCTTGATGGGTATAGGTGCAGCTCCTGAGGGTGTTATTTCGGCTGCTGCAATGAGAGCATTAGGCGGACACTTTCAAGGACAACTAGTTTATGATCCAGCAATCGCTCAAACTTCTGAATGGGCTGATTACACAAAAGAAGGAAATATAAAACGTCTTAATGAAATGGGTATAAACGATATAGATAAAATCTATGAAGCTAATGAATTGGCATCGGGAGAAAATGTTGTTTTTGCTGGAAGTGGAATAACTGATGGATTATTATTTGATGGAGTTAAATTTGAAAGGGATTGTGTTAGAACAAGCAGTCTAGTTATTAGTACATTAGATAGTACTGCAAGGTTCACAAATACTGTCCATATAAAAGATGGTGCTAAGAGTATCAGCCTTTAAAAATTCATTTTTGATGTTATGCATATTGTTGTCGTCGGACTGAGTCATCGCACGGCACCTGTTGAAGTGCGTGAGAAGTTAAGTATTCCTGACCAATCCATAACAGAATCATTGAAAGCATTAAAAGCTTTCTCTGATGTATTAGAGGTGTCAATCTTAAGTACTTGTAATAGGCTGGAAATATATGCACTAGTAAAGGATAAAAATACCGGAATTTCATCTATAAAAGAATTTATATCAGAATATTCTGGAATTGTTTTTGAAGATTTAAATCCACATCTTTTTTGCTTTAGACAGGAAGAAGCAGTTTTGCATTTGATGAAAGTCTCGGCTGGACTCGATAGCCTCGTTTTAGGGGAAGGACAAATCCTTTCGCAGGTAAAAAAAATGATGAGATTAGGTCAAGAAAATCAATCTACTGGACCAATTCTTAATAGATTATTAACTCAATCAGTTAGTACAGGTAAAAAAGTAAGATCTGAGACAAATTTAGGTACTGGGGCCGTATCAATTAGTTCAGCAGCGGTAGAACTTGCACAATTAAAAATCGGACAAGAAAAGGGTTTTGATACTCTTGTAAGTTTGGAATCTGAGAACATTCTTGTTGTTGGTGCCGGAAGAATGAGTAGGCTTTTAATAACTCATTTAAAATCAAAAGGTTGTCATAAACTTATTCTCGTAAATAGAAATATTGATCGAGCCGTAAATCTAGCTCTAGACTTCCCTGATTTAGAGATTGTTTGCAAAGGGTTAAACGAATTAGAAGAAAACATATCGCTATCTTCCATTGTTTTCACCAGTACTGCTTCTGAAGAGCCAATTATTGATCTAGCAAAAATTGAAAAATTAAATTTGATTAATAGACTTAAATTTATTGATATTGGTGTACCGAGAAATATATCTAATGATGTCAAACAACATGAATTTGTAAAATCATTTGATGTAGATGACTTACAAGAAGTCGTTTCAAGAAATCAAGAATTTAGACAAAAAATTGCAAAGGAAGCGGAATCTTTAGTAGAAGAAGAAAGGATCATTTTTCTAGAATGGTGGGCTAGTTTAGAGGCGGTTCCAGTAATTAATAAACTTAGATCAGATTTGGAGTTAATTAGAAAAGAGGAATTGCAAAAAGCACTTAGTAGGATGGGACCAGATTTTTCGGCTCGAGAAAGAAAAGTTGTGGAAGCGCTTACCAAAGGAATTATCAATAAAATACTTCACACGCCTGTTACCAAGTTGAGAAGTCCTCAATCAAGAGAAGAAAGACAAGTTTCTTTGAAAATCGTTGAAAAATTGTTTTCTTTAGTAGAAGAGGAAAAAATTAACTAATTTTTTTCAATTTATATTAAGTTTTTGTAGTGATTTATCGAAATACCTTCGTAAACTGACCATTAGTATTTCTAAATATGCCCATAATCAGTTACTTTAGTTAGTTGTATATCTACCTCCATTAGATTTAATGAAGCGTGTGTTGGCCATAATCCTCGGAGGAGGAAAAGGTTCTAGACTTTACCCTTTAACAAAAATGAGGGCTAAACCTGCTGTGCCGTTGGCAGGTAAGTATCGTTTAATTGATATCCCAATTAGTAATTGTATAAATTCAGGCATCGAAAAAATGTACGTATTGACCCAGTTCAATAGTGCATCTCTAAATAGACATATAGGAAGAACTTATAATTTGAATGGCCCTTTCGGCCAAGGTTTTGTGGAGGTTTTAGCCGCGCAACAAACTCCTGATAGCCCTAAATGGTTTGAAGGTACTGCTGATGCTGTAAGAAAATACCAATGGTTATTTCAAGAATGGGATGTTGATGAATATTTAATATTGTCAGGGGATCAACTGTACAGAATGGACTACAGTTTATTTGTTCAACATCATAGAGATAATGGTGCTGATTTAACTGTTGCAGCTTTGCCTGTTGATGAAGCTCAAGCAGAGGGTTTTGGCCTCATGAGAACAGATGATGTAGGAAATATAAAAGAATTCAGTGAAAAACCCACTGGAGAGAAGTTGAAGGCGATGGCAGTAGATACTTCAAAATTTGGATTAAGTAAAGAGTCTGCTGCCGAAAAACCTTATCTAGCCTCAATGGGTATTTACGTTTTTAGCAGAAATACTCTTTTCGATCTTCTAAATAAATTTCCTAATTATACGGATTTTGGTAAGGACATAATTCCAGAAGCCCTCAATAGAGGCGATACTCTTAAAAGTTATGTATTCGATGATTATTGGGAAGATATCGGTACCATTGGGGCATTTTTTGAGTCAAACCTTGCATTGACTGAGCAACCAAAACCTCCATTTAGTTTTTATGATGAGAAATTTCCAATTTATACAAGACCTAGATTTCTCCCACCTTCTAAACTTGTAGATGCTCAAATTACTGATTCAATAGTTTGTGAGGGTACAATCTTGAAGTCATGCAGTATTTTACATTGTGTTTTAGGTGTAAGAAGCAGGATTGAGAGTGATTCAGTTCTTGAGGACACTCTTGTTATGGGTGCCGATTTCTTTGAATCTCCTGAAGAGAGGATTGAATTGAGAAAAGGAGGGGGAACGCCTCTAGGAGTAGGTGAAGGAACTACTGTAAAAAGAGCAATCCTTGATAAGAATACAAGAATTGGTGATAATGTCGTGATCATTAATAAAGATCGAGTAGAGGAAGCAGATAAGCCAGAGTTAGGCTTCTACATCAGAAAT
>MWOU01000111.1 GCA_002025975.1 Prochlorococcus sp. HOT208_60m_813B04 | reverse complement strand
TTAAATAATGAAAAAATTAATGCACTTGGTAAATGAATATTAATAAAAGATTCATTTTATCTTTTGTGGCTCCTTTCATGATCCTCATATCTGCTTTGGGATTGATCTTTAGGGACAATTCCAGGAAGATTTTTTATTTACCTACTGGCTTAATGGGGATTGCAATTATTTTGGAGAAAGGTATAAGCAGACAATTAGAAAGGAAAAATATTTTAAAAAAGATAAAGTCTTATCAAAAATCTAAATAAAATCATTTTATTTATTTTTACGTAACATGAGATGACTATTTTTTAGAAAAGAGCTATTAATAAGATTAAAACTAGGGGTGCTAGGAAATTTAACTTAGCTGAGATCATACCCTTTGAACCTGAATCAATAATCTTGATGCAGGGAAGTGGAGATTTGATCAAACTTTAGTAATAACACTTTTTAAAAACTTGTAAATTATGAGAAGTTCTTGGATTAAGCCTCGCCTTGGGAAAGACAATTTAACTCAGATGAACTTTGCGAGAAACGGATATATCACTGAAGAAATGGATTTTGTTGCAAAAAAAGAGAATCTTCCTTCTTCTTTAATAATGGAAGAAGTGGCAAGAGGAAGATTAATTATTCCAGCAAATATTAATCATTTAAATCTTGAGCCGATGTCAATAGGTATTGCTTCTAGATGTAAAGTTAATGCAAATATTGGGGCTTCTCCTAATGCAAGTGACATCAATGAAGAAGTGGAGAAGCTAAAACTAGCAGTTAAATATGGAGCTGATACAGTTATGGATCTTTCTACAGGGGGAGTAAATTTAGATGAAGTGAGGCAAGCAATTATTCACGAGTCTCCTGTTCCTATAGGAACAGTTCCTGTTTATCAAGCTTTAGAAAGTGTACATGGTTCAATAGATAGACTAACTGAAGACGATTTTCTTCATATTATTGAAAAACATTGTCAGCAAGGCGTTGATTATCAAACTATTCATGCTGGGCTATTAATAGAGCATTTGCCAAAAGTCAAAGGAAGAATTACTGGTATAGTTAGTAGGGGGGGAGGAATTTTAGCTCAATGGATGTTACATCATTTTAAGCAAAATCCCCTTTACACAAGGTTTGATGACATTTGTGAGATTTTTAAGAAATATGATTGTACTTTTTCTTTAGGAGATTCATTAAGGCCTGGTTGCTTGCATGATGCTTCTGATGATGCCCAGCTAGCTGAATTGAAGACTTTAGGAGAGCTTACTCGAAGAGCATGGAAACATAATGTTCAAGTAATGGTTGAGGGTCCTGGTCATGTACCAATGGATCAAATTGAGTTTAATGTGAGAAAGCAAATGGAAGAATGTTCAGAAGCCCCTTTTTATGTTCTTGGTCCATTAGTGACAGATATATCCCCTGGTTATGATCATATATCAAGTGCTATTGGGGCGGCGATGGCAGGTTGGTATGGAACTTCTATGTTATGTTATGTAACGCCGAAAGAACATCTAGGTCTACCAAATGCAGAAGATGTAAGAGAAGGCTTAATTGCTTATAAAATAGCTGCTCACGCTGCTGATATAGCAAGACACAGAGCTGGAGCCCGTGATCGAGATGATGAACTTAGTCATGCAAGGTATAACTTTGATTGGAATAAACAATTTGAACTTTCATTAGATCCGGAAAGGGCAAAGCAGTACCATGATGAAACACTACCTGAAGAAATCTTTAAAAAGGCAGAGTTTTGCTCAATGTGTGGTCCTAAGCATTGTCCAATGAATTCAAAAATTTCTGATGAATCTCTTGATCAGTTAAAAGATAAGCTTAAAGAATGCAATACTTCAGTTTAGTTATCAATTAGAAGTTATAGAATTTCCTTCGTCTTATTAACTACGTTTTCGACAGTAAATCCAAAATTTTTCATACATTCTCCACCAGGTGCTGATGCACCAAATCTGTCCATAGTAATACAAATTCCCTCAAAACCTGTATATTTATGCCATCCAAATGAATGGGCAGCTTCTACTACAACTCTCTTTTTCACACTACTAGGTAAAACACTTTCTTTGTAAGATTCTTCTTGCTCTTCAAAAAGTTCTACACAAGGCATAGAAACAACCCTAATTTTTTTACCTAAGCTTGAAATTTTCTTACTTGCTTCTATGCAAAGATTTAGTTCGCTTCCAGTACCAATAAATATAAGATCTGGTATTCCTTCACAATCGGAAACTACGTATCCACCTAGAGCAACTTTGTCAATCGAAGTATTTTCTTGATTTGGCATACCTTGTCTACTTAAACAAAGGGCAGAAGGTCTTTTTCTATTTTGAATAGCAAGCTTATAAGCTCCACTCGTCTCATTTCCATCTCCAGGCCTGAAAACTAGCATATTAGGCATAGCGCGAAGAGAAGGGATAGTTTCAATAGGTTGATGTGTTGGGCCATCTTCTCCTACACCAATTGAATCGTGAGTTAAGACATAGATTACTCCTAATTCGCTAAGTGCTGAAAGCCTCATTGAGCCCCTCATATAATCGGCGAAAACAAGGAAGGTTCCACCATAAGGTATAAGACCACTATTGTGATAAGCAATACCATTAAGTACAGCTGCCATTGCATGCTCTCGCACACCAAAATGTAAATATCTTTTTTCAGGGCTATGTGGCTGGAATGATCCAGTTTCTCCTTTTATATCTGTGTAATTAGAGTGAGTTAAATCTGCAGATCCGCCAATTAATTCAGGTAGGTTAGGACCTAAAGCACCCAAACATATTTGTGAATGCTTTCTGGTGGCTAACCCTTTATCCTCAGTCGAATAAGAGGGGAGATCTGAGTCCCAATTCTCAGGTAATTTACCCTCTAACATTCTTTTTAGCTCGGCTCCTTCAGAGGGATATTTTTTTTGATATTCTTCAAATTTAGAATCCCATTCTTTCTCTAAATTTTCACCTTTGTTTTTTGATTTTCTAAAATGCGCGTATACTTCATCGGGTATTTCAAATGGAGGATATTCCCAATTTAGAAACTCTCTAGTTAATGTAGCTTCTTCTTCTCCAACAGCTGCTCCATGAATTCCAGCAGTATCTGATTTATTGGGAGAACCATAACCTATGGTTGTAGAAATTTTTATTATTGAAGGCTTATCTGTAATTAATTTTGCTTTTTCGATAGCTTCAGTGATTCCTTTAACATCATGATTCCCATCTTCAACATGTTGTACATGCCATCCATAAGCTTCGTATCTTTTTAAGACATCTTCGGTAAAAGAAACGTCGGTTCGCCCATCTATAGTAATTTGATTGTCGTCATAGAGTGCAATTAATTTTTTCATTATTTAATTTTACTATGGATTCTGTTATTACTTTAATTCCAACAGCAATAGCTCTTTCATCTGGATCAAATTTAGAACTATGAAGAGGGGCACATCCATTTGAGCTAGAAACGCCAAGCCTAAACATAGCTCCTGGAATCTCATTTAAAAATTCAGCGAAATCCTCAGCTCCTAATGATGGTTTTTGTAATTCGATAACATTTTCTTGACCCAAAACCTCAATTCCCGAATCTCTGAGGACTCTATTAATTTCAGGATTATTATTTACTGCCGGAGTGATTTCTCTAAATATTACTTTTGCTTCAGCTCCGCAACTATTAGCTAAAGAAGTGATATTTTCATTGAGCCAATTACCAATATTCGTAAATACTTTACGATTAGTGCATCTAACAGTCCCAATTAAATTAACCTTTTCTGCGAGAACATTGAATGCATTACCACCATTTATTTTCCCAAAAGTTATTACTACTGGATCTAGAGGGTCTAACTTCCGTGTTATTGATTCTTGAATTCCCGAGATAACTTTTGAGGCCGCCCAAATAGCATCAACTCCTTCATGAGGTCGAGCACCATGGCCTGATTTTCCTTTAATCTCAACATGAAGTTCTCCAGCAGCTGCAGTTAAACTTCCCTCTTTAATGCCAATAGTCCCTACGGATAAATCGGGGTAGACATGAACTCCCAAAATATGGGTTAAACCATTAGTTGCACCATCCTTAATCATCCATCTAGCTCCACTCGCAATTTCTTCAGCAGGCTGAAAAATTATCCGAGTCCCAAAATTTAGTTTTAAATCCTTAATAATTTTTGCGACACCCAATCCAATCGAGATATGCAAATCGTGACCACAGGCATGCATAACACCATCTACTTTTGAAGAAAAACTTAATTTAGTTTCTTCAAATATTGGCAAAGCATCCATATCCACTCTTAAACCTATAGTACCTTTATCTAGGGGACCAAAATCAGCTATAACTCCAGTCCTGCCTATAGATTCTCTAACATTCCAACCAATATCTTTTAAAAAACCACTGATCAAGATCGCTGTTTGATTTTCAAGTCCACTTAATTCCGGATGTTCATGGATATGTCTTCTTAAGGTAATTAGTTCATCATTAAACGAATCAATTTTTTTATGTAACTGATCTCTATTCATTACTTATTTTAAATCGATAAAATTCATTAAATCGTTAATTGGTTGAGGAGGCCATCTTCTTATTTTTTTTAACCATTCTTCATCACTATATCTAGGATCTAATTCAGTTACCGCTATCCAATTACTCTCTGCTTTACCAGCTTCACCATTAGACCAATTCAAAGCTGTTAAAGCTGCCCTAGCATCTGCAAAAGTTGGATAACGTCTAATTAACTTTATTAATTCTTTTTCAGCTTCATCAATATTTCCCAACTGGAAATCTGCTAACGCCAAACTTGACCTAGCCATGGCAAATCCTGGATTATATAAAGCAGCTTTTGAGAATAAATCTCTTGCTTTATCCCAATTGGATGTAGATCCTTCTACATTAGCCAAATTATATAATGCAGAGAAATTTTTACTATCTAGGGAAATAACGAACATATAATCCTTTTTCGCTTGCGACCATAAACCCAGTGCTTCCTCAGCTATCCCCCTGTTAATGTAAGGATCTATTTCATTAGGATTCAAACTTATTGCTTTATTATGGTCATCTATTGATCCCTTCACATCTCCTACAACAAGTCTTACATTTCCTCTATTGCTAAAACCTGCAGCATCATCAGGATAAGAATCGAGATATTGATTCCATTGTTGTAAAGCGAGATTAAATTTTCCGCCTGAACTAAGATCTAACGCATTTTTAAACAAATCCTCTCTCAAAGATAATGAAAAGCTTGGTGCAATATAAAAAATATTGAAAAAAATAAAAATTAATAAAAAACAAACCTTAACTTTTTTAAAAGTTATCATCTTTTGAATCAATGTACTTTTTTCCTAAAGCAGTAAGCAATCTTCCTCGAGGAGTTCTCGTGAGAAAACCAATTTTAATGAGATATGGCTCGACTACAAATTCTAACATTGAAGAATCATCGCCCAAACCAGATGCAATTGAATCAAGGCCAGTTGGAATATTATTGTTTTGGTTAAGAAAAGATAAATAGTGTCTATCTAAAGAATCCAATCCTTTTTCGTCTATTTGGTAAGAATTTAAAGCTTTTTTTATTAAATTCACTGAGATAGTATTAGTTTTCATAACAACTTGAGCATAATCTCTCACTCGCTTTAGTAATCTTAAAGCAATTCTTGGAGTCCCTCGAGATATCTTTGCCAAATTATAAGATGCTTCATCTTCTAAATTGAGGTTTATTAATCGGGAGAAATTAACAATAATTTGTTTTAATTCATCACATGTATAGAATTCAATTTTCTGGGATATCCCAAATCTGTCTCTTAGAGGTGCACTTATTGAGGCTAATTTAGTTGTCGCGCCAATTAGAGTAAACCTTGGAAGATTAATTGTTCTGCAACGGGCTCCTCTATTAGCTCCCATAGTTAAGTCAAGTCTAAAATCCTCCATTGCAGAATATAACAACTCTTCAGTTAACCTATTTAAGCGATGTATCTCATCGATAAATAAAACTTCACCTTCTTTTAATCCAAGAAGTAAACCTACAATATCTCTTGGTCTTTCAATTGCTGGTGCAGTTGCAATCCTACATTTTGTATTCAATTCATGGGCTATCAAAAAAGCAAGAGTAGTCTTACCTAGACCAGGCTGTCCATATAAAAGAGTATGCTCCAAAGGTTCTTTTCTAATAATTGAAGCATCTATAGCTATTCTTAAAGAAGATTTAAGTTGTTCTTACCCAATAAATTCTTTTAAATTTAGAGGCCGGGCTAAGTTCAAATTTTTATTTCTCTTTTCTTCTGGAATGTTTTTTGAATCAACTAGCCTAAGTTCTTTTTTACGAAAAGAAAAGTCATTATCGCCTATATTGGATGAAATTATTGCCATAATGAAAGGTTAATTGCAATTGTTCTGAGTAGAAAGATTTTTTACAACTAAAAATGACAAAAAATTCAAACAAAGTTAAAAAAAATACTAACAAAGCAAATAATTTTAAACTACTAGCTGATAATAGATATGCAAAATTTCAATATGCAATATCTGAAACAATCGAAGCTGGAATTGAGCTTTTAGGGACTGAAGTAAAGTCCATTAGAAACGGAAAAGCAAATTTAAGAGACGGATACTGTTCATTCAGAGATGGTGAGATCTTATTATTAAATGTTCACATTTCACCACATAAAAATGTGGGGTCTTTCTTTAATCATGATCCACTAAGAAATAGAAAGTTGCTACTACATAAAAAAGAAATAATAAAAATAAAATCTAATACTGAAAAAAAAGGAATGACTATTATTCCATTATCTCTTTATTTAAAAGGCTCATGGATAAAACTAACTATTGGAGTTGGTAAAGGGAAAAAATTACATGACAAACGACAAGATGAAAAACAAAAAAGCATAAAAAAAGAGATCAACTCGGCGCTAAAAAGATAAAAGATTAGACAGAATTATTAAAAATATCAATCTAAACTTACAGAACTTGGAGGTGGGGAAGGATCTGGATCTGCAATTAACATATGCTGCAATACAGTTTCTGGCCTCTCACTATCTCTCCAGCGAATTTTGTATGCAGGCATTTTTGTACCTCTACTTGTAGTTTGCTCTACTGGTTCAATAACCCATCCTCTTCTTGATCGGCCTTGAGGATTTCTTTTTACTACTGCATCCGCGTGTTTGAAACGGAAACCAACACGTTCACCACTCATTTAAAAAATTCGTATTGGATTAATTTCACTATTTTACTTCATTCGAGGGTAATTTTTAACTTTTTTTGGAAGTTATTTCTGGTTTTAACAATGGGAAAGGGATTACATCTCTAATCGATGCGCTATTAGTAATTAACATAATTAGCCTATCAATGCCTATACCTAATCCTCCCGTAGGCGGCATGCCAATCTCTAAAGCATTTAAAAAATCTTCATCTATACAGTGAGCCTCAAGATCTCCTTCATCTCTAAGAGATTGCTGTAATTGCATTCTTTCTCTTTGATCTACTGGATCTATCAACTCACTAAATGCATTTGCCAGTTCTCGACCAACAATGAATAATTCAAATCTCTGAACAATTTCTTTATTATCATGATGAGGCCTAGCTAAAGGAGAAATCTCAACAGGATAATCAATAACAAAAGTGGGTTCTATAAGTTTTGATTCTACTTTTTGCTCAAAGACCTCATTTAACAGTCTTCCCATAGTATTTACTTTATTAGAACAATCAACATTGATATTTTTAACGGCTTGTTTTGCTGCTAGAAAGTCTCCACTGAAAGAATCAAAATCAATCCCTGTATATTTTTTGACAATATCTTTCATGGAAATTCTTGACCAAGGCTTAGAAAAATCAATATCTTTATTTTGATAATTTATAATTAGAGACCCACATGCATCAGCTACAACATCTTTAATCAATTCTTCAGTTAAATTCATCATATCTACATAATCAGAATAAGCTTCATAAATTTCAACTGAGGTGAATTCTGGATTATGCCTTGTACTTATCCCCTCATTACGGAAGATTCTTCCTAATTCATATACTTTCTCAAAACCTCCAACAACCATTCTCTTTAAATGTAATTCTGTAGCTATTCTTAAATACAAGGGAATATCTAATGTATTGTGATGAGTTATAAATGGTCTTGCTTCAGCACCACCAGCTTCAGATTGCAGAATTGGAGTCTCAATCTCTAAAAAATTTCTATTATCTAGCCATTTTCTTATAAAACTTATACATTTCGCTCTAGTTTTAAATACATTTTTGCTGTGAGGATTTACTATTAAATCTAAATAACGTTGTCTATATCTTTTTTCAATATCAGTCAATCCATGCCATTTATCTGGGAGAGGTTGTAATGATTTGGATAACATTTCCCATTTTTCTACTTTAATTGAAAGCTCACCTTTATTAGTTTTTTTAATAGTTCCATAAACGCCTATCCAATCCCCAATATCTACTATTTCCTTAAGATCTTCAAAAGAAAGTGATTTTTGTTTTTCTAAATTGAAATTAATAATCCTTTTATCTAGATAAAGCTGAATCTGACCTTCTTGATCGCTTATTGTAAAAAAGGCAATTTTGCCCATTACCCTTTTTGCCAGAACTCTACCAGCAATAGAAACACTGAAATCTTCCTCTTGACCATTTTCTAGATAATCAAATTTTTGAATAAGAAATTTTGTATTATTTGAAACCCTAAAACTTTGTGCATAAGAAGCAAATCCTTTATTAACTATTGAATTAGCTTTTAGTAAGCGAGCTTCTTTTATTTCAGACAAAATTTATCTTGATATATTTGTTTTATTTAATAAAATTATCAGACTATGGCTCAACTTGCCAAAGATGTTGCGGTTTCACCAACTCTCTGAGAGGCGTAACCAATTCCTCTAACAGTTAATATTAATTCAGGATTTCTTGGATCTGGTTCTAATTTACCTCTTAATCTAGCTACATATACATCTACAACTCTTAAATCTGCAGCTCTACGGGGAGGATAACCCCAAAGTTGTTCTAGAATTTCTGCTCTCGGGACAACCTTACCAGGCTCGTCAAACAATAATTCTAGGAGACTAAATTCAGTATAAGTTAAACTAATTCTATCTCCTGCTCTAGATACTTGCCTTCGATTAGTATCAACAACTAAACTTCCAAATTTCATAACTCCTTTACCTGAAGGAGCTTCTTTAGTTTCAGTAACCGATACAGTGGGACCCATTCTTCTCAAAATAGTAGCTATTCTGGCCTCTAATTCTTTTGGACTAAATGGTTTAGACAAGTAATCATCAGCCCCTAAATCCAAACCTGCAACTCTCTCTGAAATAGCTTCTAGAGCTGTTAAGAATATTATTGGTACCACTGATTCAGCTCTAATTCTTCTACAAACAGCAAATCCATCCATTTTTGGAAGCATAACATCAAGAACTATCAAATCTGGGGAATCCCTATGAAAAGATTCAAGAGCTTCTTCACCGTTAGTGGCAGAAAAAACTTGATAGCCAGCTAATTGAAGCCTAGTAACTAATACCTTCAAAACTGCTGGTTCATCATCAACAACTAAAATTCTTGCTTTTGACATAGTTAAAAAAGGTTTCTCGATATTTCAAAGCAAAGAATTATTGCATTGAACGTTTATTCTAACAATTAAAAATATAACATCACGAAGCCTCAAAGAGATATTCCTAAGGTTTACAAATATTTTAAATAATTTTAAGGTAAAAGTTTTTTCAAACACTTTTACATCTTGGCAAAATTTATTACTAGAGTTTTCTTCTTGAAAATTTAAACATTCTTAAAAGTTGAGAACAAAAAAAGGGAGCAAAAAAACCTGTCAAAAAAACTTCAGCCAAAATATTTTTAACACTGGGAATAAACATTAAATAATTACTATCTGAAAAATTTCTAAACAAAATTTGTAAAAAATAAAAAGTCCCACATAAAAAACTTCCAAAAGAACAAATTAAACCATGCCTAAAATGTCCCACCAAATTATCACTATGTAATTTAATTCTCCCAAACAAAAACCCACAAAGAATTAAGCCTGGAATTTGAGTAAAACTATCATCTAAAGTAAGAGAATCTAAAATTAGTCCTAAAAACAAACCGAATATTGATCCATTAATTGATCCATTCATCATTGACCAAGGCAATAACCAAAATAACGGCCAATATGGCTGAACACCTAAAAATCCAAGCCAACTAGGGTGCCACAAAAAAATAATTGGGATAAGAATAAAGCTTATTATGGATAATTTTTTTGAAAAAAATTTATTCATTAAATATTTACTTTCACAATTTGTACCCAATCAATTACATGTGGTTTTGCCAAAAGTAAAATTTTTGCCGTTTTC
This sequence comes from Prochlorococcus sp. HOT208_60m_813B04, assembly GCA_002025975.1. Classification (GTDB taxonomy): domain Bacteria; phylum Cyanobacteriota; class Cyanobacteriia; order PCC-6307; family Cyanobiaceae; genus Prochlorococcus_A. The sequence goes on along the minus strand of MWOU01000111.1, from coordinate 8,433 downwards.
TTTGATTTCAATGTCTCATCTATAGATTGGACAATACCAATAGGAATATTTGGAGGTAATAAAGTACTAGCAGGAGATGATGATACAAAATCTCCGACTTTAATATCAGCATCTTTTGAATAAAGTATTAAGCTAGGATAATTATCTCCTAAACCGACAAGTAATCCATTAATTTGAATTCTGTCCACCCAAACGCCTAACTTACTTTCTGGAGAAGTTATTAAAGTTACCGAAGAAGTAAATAAAGAAGTATTCTTTACTCTTCCTAATAATCCACCAGGACCAATCACAATATTGCCAATTTCTACTCCATCCTTTGAACCTTTGTTTAAAATTAATTGTCTCCACCAACTGCCTGTTTTTCTTGAAATAACTGCAGCTGAAATATTTTCGTCATTAGATGATTCTTGAAGAGACAAGTTTCGCCGCAATCTAAGATTATCTTTTTTAAGAAGATTTAACTTTATTAAATATTCTTGGTCTGTACTCTCAAGTAAAATTTCTTTTTGAAATTGTCCAGGCCAAAAAGGCTTTGAAACAAAATAGTAAAAATCCTTATAAAAAGATCCTTTTGATATCCTTACAAAAGCTAAAACTAAAAAAATCGCTAACAATATCCCATTTTTCTTTTTATGCCACCAACGATTAGTAGATATTCGTCGGATACCTAACATAATACTAATCTCTTATGGCATTCCTTATGAATTCTGGAGTGTCAACAACTCTTTTTAGTTTTTTGAAATCATCCAAAACCTCTCCACAGCCATTTACTACGCAAAGCAGTGGATTTTCTGCTATGTGAGTAAAAATTCCTGTTTCATCACTTAATAAATCATTGATACCTCTTACTAAAGCACCTCCTCCTGCAAGCATAATCCCCCTATCTACAATATCTGCAGCAAGTTCAGGGGGTGTACGCTCTAAAGTTCTTTTTACAGCTTCCACTATTTTGCTAAGTGTCTCTGACATGGCTTCTCTGATTTCTCCTGATGTCAAAGTGACTGACCTAGGTAAACCAGATAAAAGATGTAAACCTCTAACCTCTAAAGTAGTTTTATCAAAATCATCATCTGGAAATGCAGATCCAATTTTAATTTTAATATCTTCTGCAGTTCTCTCTCCTACCACTAAGTTGTGAACTTTTTTAAGATATAACGCAATTGATTCATTTATTTCATCGCCAGCTATTCGAACAGATTCGCTCAATACAGTTCCCCCTAAACTTAATACTGCAACCTCAGTAGTACCTCCACCAATATCGACAATCATAGTTCCAATTGGTTCAGTGACCGGTAATGAGGCTCCTATTGCTGCTGCTACAGGTTCATCAATTAAGTGGACTTCTCTTGCTCCGGCTAATCCAGCTTCTCTTACTGCTCTTCGCTCAACACTAGTAACTCCACTTGGAATGCCAATCACTATTCTTGGCGCTACAATTCCCTTGCCCTCGTTACATTTTTGAATAAATGTCTTTATCATCTGTTCTGCTGCATCAAAATCTGCGATGACCCCATCCCTTAATGGTCTTACGGCTCTTATATTACCTGGGGTCCTTCCAAGCATTAACTTTGCTTCTTTGCCAACAGCTAATGGAATCCCTTCTTCTAAATCCATAGCTACCACAGAAGGTTCTTGTAAAACAACACCCTTTCCAGACACGTGTATAAGAGTATTGGCAGTTCCTAAATCTATGCCAATATCTCTAGAAAATTTAAATCTGTTAAAAATCACAATAAAAATTCTTTTTTATAAATAATATATCTATTTTTTTTGTAAGCTCTCAGAATTCTGTCGTTTGGTTATGAATAGCACGCAAAACTTTGAGCAGAACCTAGAAATATGAGTAGTATAAAAAAAAAAAAAAATTATGGAAATTAACACTATTAACTTAGTTGTCAGAGCAGGAAGAGAGCCAGATGTCAGATATTTTGAGTCTGGCAGTATCGTAGCGAATTTCACACTTGCAGTTAATAGAAGAAGCAGAGATGAAGAGCCAGACTGGTTTAATTTAGAAATATGGGGCAAGCAGGCACAAATAGCCGCAGATTACGTTAAAAAAGGTTCTTTAATTGGAATTACAGGAAGCTTTAAAATTGATAGTTGGAAAGATAAAAATACAGGTGAAGATAGATACAAACCAGTTGTTAGGGTAGATAGATTAAACTTACTAGGTTCCCGAAAAGAGTCTGATAACAACCAATCTTCTTACAGCAGTAATTCTAGTGAAATACCTTTTTAAGGTTTATTTCTTGTTTAAAAACCTCATAATCAACCTTATAAAAAAATATAAGAAAATTAAAATTAAAATTGGCTTTACAAAATATTTGATTTGATCTAAGTAAGTTTCAATGATTGAATAATTTTCTCCAAATAAATAACCTGCATAAGAGAGTAGTGCTACCCATATTAAGCTCCCAAATGTAGTCCAAATCAAAAATTTTCTTAATGGCATAAGCTCTACGCCAGCAGGAACTGAAATTAAAGTTCTTACGCCTGGTACTAATCTACCCCAAAAAACTAAAGGGACCCCGTATTTATCAAACCACCTTTTACTTTTACTTAAATCATTAGAAGAAATGCCTAGATATTTTCCTTTTTTATCCAGAAAATTTGAAAGTCTTTTTTCATTTATTATTCTACCTAAAAAATACCAAGGTAATGACCCTAAAATAGTACCAAGTAATCCCCAAAACACTAAAATATAGAAATTTAATTTTTGTTGATAAACGAAAAATCCTCCCAATGGCATTATTATTTCTGAAGGGATTGGGGGTATTATATTTTCTAAAAACATAGCCAAACAAATAGTGAGGTATGCAATTGTTGAATTCTTTTCAACAGCCAAACTAATATAATTGGGAATTGAAGTAAGAAAATTTGCGAAAATTAAACTCACATTAGTATCTATAAAACTCTGGTTTATAAGGTCCTTCAACAGAGACATTAATATAATCAGCTTGTTCCTTAGTTAATTTTGTTAATTTTGCACCAATTTTATCAAGGTGTAATCTAGCTACCATTTCATCTAAATATTTTGGTAAAACATAAACCTCACGAGCATATTTTTCTGACTTATTGAAAAGTTCAATTTGTGCTAGCACTTGATTAGTAAAAGAATTACTCATAACAAAACTTGGATGTCCAGTAGCACAACCTAAGTTAACTAATCTACCTTCAGCTAAAAGGATTATTTTATTGCCACTCGGTAAAGTTATGTGATCAACCTGCGGCTTAATATTTTCCCATGGATAATCTTTCAATGAAGCCACATCAATTTCATTATCGAAATGGCCAATATTACAGACTATGGCCTCATTTTTCATCTTGACAAGATTTTCGTTTGTTATTACCTGATAATTCCCAGTTGCTGTAACAAATATATCTATATCTTCCACTACATCGTCTAATGTAACAACGCTAAAACCTTCCATTGCCGCTTGAAGAGCACATATTGGATCAACTTCAGCAACTTTTACAATGGCACCAAGTCCTCTTAAAGACTGAGCTGAACCTTTACCTACATCTCCAAAACCCATCACTAAAGCTACCTTCCCAGCAATCATCACATCAGTGGCACGCTTTATGCTGTCAACTAGAGATTCTCGGCAACCATATAAATTATCAAATTTGCTCTTAGTTACTGAATCATTAACGTTGATAGCAGGGAAAGGTAAAGCGTTTTGCTTTTGCAGTTGATAAAGTCTTGCAACTCCCGTTGTAGTTTCTTCAGTAACACCAATGATATTACTTTTAATTCTAGAATAGAACTCATTATCATTTTTCAACTTAGACTTAATAGAATTGAATAAAGCAATTTCTTCTTCGTTATTTGGATTATCTAAAACAGATAAATCTTTTTCTGCTTTACTCCCCAGTATCAATAATCCAGTTGCATCTCCCCCATCATCAAGAATCATATTTGGAGAGTCTGAACCCCAATCAAGAATGTAGTGGGTATATTGCCAATATTCATCAAGAGTCTCACCTTTTTTTGCATATACAGAAATTCCTTGATCTGCAATAGCTGCAGCTGCATGATCTTGAGTTGAAAAAATATTGCATGAAGCCCATTTCACTTCCGCACCAAGATCAACAAGAGTTTCTATTAAGACTGCTGTCTGAATAGTCATATGAAGACTTCCAGCTATTTTTGCACCTTTTAGTGGCTGTTCAGATTGATATTTATCTCTAAGTGCTATTAATCCAGGCATTTCTGTTTCGGCAATTTTAATTTCTTTACGACCAAAATCTGACAAAGAGATATCAGCAATTACGTAATTTGGTGTAGAGGTCTTTAATGAATTTGCTATAACCATTTCTAGTAAATAATTTATCTATTAAACTATAATTGATTTTGTATAATTTTTGTGTTTGTTGAGAATTTAAAAGAGACTTTAAATTTAGGAAAAACCCTCTCATACAAATTAAATCCCCAATCAATTATTTTATTACAGGGTCCAATTGGGGCTGGGAAAACTTCATTTGTTCAAGGGATTGCTAAAGGCTTATCAATCTCTGAGGACATTACAAGCCCTACATTTGCTTTGTCGCATCACTATAACTCAGGGAAAATTCCACTAATTCACCTTGATTTATACAGGTTAAAAAATATTTCTTCAGCAAGAGAAGTTTTTTTTTCAGAAGAAGAAGAGGCAATACAAAGACAAGCTATTTTAGTTATTGAATGGCCAGAATTAATAGAACCAGTTGTTGATAATTTCTGGAAAATTAAAATTAGTTACGCAAAAAATTATGGAAGACACTACGAAATAAGAGATCCCAAAAATTTATTAACTTTCTCATAATATGGCTGTTGCTCGATAGCGCCTTCACCAAGACAAGTCAATAATCCACAAACACTTGCAAACTTAATGCAATCTTCTATCTCTAGTTCATTTGAAGGATAGCCAGAAGAAATTAATTTTGAGATTAAGCCAGCTAGAAAAGCATCACCAGCGCCAGTTGTATCAACAATTTTTTGTGAAGTAGGAGTTTCGGTAATTCCCTGTAATCCATTGATATACCATGAAACTGGATTTTTTCCATCAGTTATTATTACATCTGGATTATTGGACAATTGTTGAGATATTGGCAAAGGATTTTCATCCTCAAAAAACAAATTTGCTTCTTCCTTAGCAAGTTTTAAAACATTTGCATGATTTAAAAATTTTTTGATTAAATTAACTCTTGCAGATTTACTTATTTCTGATGAAAAACTTGAATGATTCCAAAAGACCTCTCTCCAATTCAAATCAATAACTATTTTGACTTCAAATTTTTTAGCCTCTTCAAGAAGAAAAAAAATAGTCTCTGCTGATATTGGAGATGATAATAAGATCGTTCCTGTAATCATATATTTTGTTTCTCGAAAAGATTTCTCCAAATTTAAAATTTCTTTTTCTAATAATTTCTTACAAATAACTTCGTCAGCAAAGCATGAATGAGAACTTTCCTCAAATCCTGAAAAAAAAAACGATCACCAAATTTATCTCTATCTACATTAACCACGCGAGTAGATGAATCATTATCTAATTGCAAAAATTCTAAATTGACGTCCAATTTATTAAATTGCTTAATAAATTTTTTTCCATAATCGTCATTACCCAAACTACCTATAAATATTGAATCTATTTTTAATTTTCTTAATGCACAAGCTACATTAGCCGGTGCACCTCCCAAAAAATCTGTAAATCCTTGATTTGATTTATTTCTGATTCTATCTATTAAAGCCTCTCCGAAACATATCACCTTTTTCTTTTTCATAAAATGAACGCTTTTCTTAATTAAGAATAATTTATTAAAAACGAATAATTTTTTTTTGAATTAAAGTTTAATTAAAGGCATATTTACAATGGCTTTAAATAAATCTGAAAATTGGAAATGGAAAAATTGGAAAATTTCTTGGTCTTTATCAAAAGAATCTACTTCTGAAAAAAATATTAAAATTTTATTAGTTCATGGATTTGGGGCATCAAAAAACCACTGGAGACATAATCAGGATTTTCTTGGTAAATTCTCTAATTGTTACGCAATTGACTTATTAGGATTTGGAAAAAGCAGTCAGCCTAGTGCTTTATTAGATTACGAACCTGATAAAGAAAACTCAATTAAATATTCATTTGACTTATGGAGTAATCAAATATCAACATTCTGTGCAGAGGTAATAAAATCTCCTGTTTACTTGGTAGGAAATTCAATTGGTGGTGTTATTGCATTGAAAGCTGCTGAGAACCTCAAAGATAATTGCAAAGGTGTCATTTTGATTGATTGTGCACAAAGAACTATGGATGATAAACGTTTAAAAAAAAGTGATATCTTAATGAATCTACTAAGACCCATTCTTAAGACAATAGTCAGACAAAGAGTAATTAGTAATACGCTTTTTACAAGAGCTGCTAATCCAAAAGTCATAAAGAAAATACTTGAACAAGCTTACCCTTCAGGAAAAAATATCGATAATGAATTGATTGAAATACTTTATCAACCCACTCAAAGGAAAAATTCTAAAGAAGCATTTCGTGGTTTTATTAACTTATTTAATGACTATCTTGCTACTGACCTTTTCGATAATGTTGATGTTCCAATTCAATTGATTTGGGGTGAGAAAGATCCTTGGGAATCTTTAAATGAAGCAAGAGTGTGGAAGAAACAATTCAGCAATATTAAAAGATTAGATATTATTAATGGAGCTGGTCACTGTCCTCATGATGAAGAACCTGAAAAAACAAATAAGTTAATAAATGAATTTATTCAAGAAACAAAGTAAGCTTCTACATTATCACTGAGTCTTCTCAAGCCTCTTAATCCATCTCTTTCTAGGTTTCTTACTCGATCCCTACTTATCCCTAGCACTCTTCCTATTCCTGTAAGGGACATTGGCTCATCTCCATCCATTCCATATCTCATTCTTAAAACTCTACATTGCAGATCAGGTAATTGATGTAAGAGAGAATGCAGATCACCTCTCATACAATCCATCTCTATTTGTTCGTCTGGCAAATCCTCGCCTCCTGCCAGTAAATCTAATAAAACAGTATCTTCTCCATCACCAACTTTGGTTTCAAGACTAACTGGCTGTCCAGCCTTACACATCAAATCTTTAACGTCATCTTCGGGAAGCTCAACGTATTTTGCTAGTTCACTTACAGTTGGAGTTCTAGACATTTCTTGACTGAGCTCTCTTTGACCTTTTTTTAACTTATTTAACATTTCAGTTATGTGAATTGGTAGCCTTATCGCACGACTTTTTTCAGCTATTGCTCTTGTGATACCTTGCCTAATCCACCAGTATGCATATGTTGAAAACTTGTAACCTCTGGCCGGATCAAATTTCTCAACTCCTCTGACCAATCCTATAGTTCCCTCCTGAATTAAATCTAAAAGTTCCATATTTCTTTTTGTATATTTTTTTGCAACGCTTACTACCAGTCTTAGATTCGCTGCGACCATTCTTTCTTTAGCTCTTTGTCCAGCTCTCAATCTTTTTTTGATTATAGAAGTAGATAAATTTAATTTATTAGATAATTCATCAATACTAGGCTTGTCGCCTGTTAGTTCAATAAATTCTAATTCTGTTCTTTCAACTTCCATATACTCTTGAACTTGTCGACCTAGAGTAATTTCTTGCTCGTGAGATAGTAATGGAACTCTCCCTATATCCCTTAGGTAAGACCGAACAAGATCAACATCGTTACTAGCTTTGATACTTGCGATTGATGATAGTTTATTTTCACTTATTATTTCAGAAGACATGAAAGTTGAATGATGTTTTGTAAACAATACCATTAAGAAATGTAAAGTTAAACAAAAAAATCCACATTTTTACAAAAATGAGAATAAATACCTAGTAAATTTAGGCTAATGAAGAGCTTAATAGCCATTTTGCTGTACTTAGATAAATAAACACACCAGCAATATCAGTAACAGTTGTAATAAAAGGAGCGGACATTAAGGCGGGATCTAATTTCATTCTGTCAAACAACAAAGGGAGTATCGCTCCTGTTGTAGCAGCCAAAGTTGTTATGGATATTAAACTTATTCCCACCGCAGAGGCGATTAAAGGCCCTTCCCCTTGCCACCAAGCAAAGGGGAATACTACGATTATCATGAAAATTCCTAAAAGAGCGCCTGTTATTGCCTCCTTAACTACCGCCTTAATTGCACCAAGGGACTTCAATTTTTGAGTACTTAACCCCCTAATAACAACAGTTGAACTTTGAGCGCCAACATTACCCCCAGTACCTATAAGTAGTGGAATAAATGCAGCTAATAAAACTATTTCTTTTAATATTTGATCATTCATAGCTATAACCTTGGTTGTTAAACCATTTGCCAAAACCAAAATTAATAACCATAAAATTCTTCTTCGAGCAATCGTAAACAAACTACTTTGGAAATAATCATCTTCATCTCCAGGTTGTACTGCCCCCTCGC